>CADBTM010000040.1 GCA_902797555.1 Oscillospiraceae bacterium | reverse complement strand
CACCTGACCGCTGGAGATCGTCGCCCGTTCAAAGAAGGAGGGCGTGCCCAGACGCACGGCCTGACGGATGATATCCCCCTTGGGACGGAAATCCTCGTTGAGATGGATCTGGGTGGGCACCTTGCGGCAAAAGAGCACCAGCAGCAGCGCCGCCCCCGAAAAGGTGGTGGCGATGGCTGTGGCCAGCGCCGCGCCCGAAACGCCCATCCCCGCCCGATGGAGGGTGAACTCCCAACCGAACAGGTTGACCTGACGGGAGGGATAAATCAGCATATAGTTGCCCACCACGTTGATCACGTTGGTGAGGATGTTGAACTTGAGCGGTGTTTTGGTGTCGCCGATGCACCGCAAAATGCGGGAACAGATCATCAGCGAGGTCTGAAACAGATAGGCCGCCGCCACGATGCGGAAATAGGACACGGCCTGTACGGCCACGTCGGCCTCGGCCTTCATCCAATAGGGCAGGTTGGGCGCCACAAAAAGCTCTACCAGCAGGGTCAGAAACAGTCCGATGACCACGATGGCCAGCACCGACTGCCGGATGGTCTCCCGTGCGTCCTCCAGCTTTCCTTCACCGATGCGCCGCGCCACGATGACCGAATAGCCGATGGCGGCGCCGGCGGTGATGCCCATGATGAACCACACGGCTGCCGAGCACACGCTGACGGCGGCGGTGGCGGTGGTGCCGATGGAGCCCACCATGGCGGTGTCCACATAATTGACCGCCGTCTGGAGGATCTGCTCCAAAACGGTAGGCCATGCCAGCACGAGTACCAGCTTGTGGGGGGGTATGCTTTTGTCCAAAAGATCCAGTTGCTTTGCCACGATCCGTTCCTCTTTTTTCTATTACCGTCTGCCCTTTCTCATGGAAAAGCCCAGCACGGTTCCGCATACGCCGCCGATGATGTGGGTCAGGTGAGAGATGCCGTCCTGCACAAAGACGGCGTCATAGATCTCCTGCCCCAGATAGAGCACCGCCACCAGAATGAGGGTGAGCGGGATCTGTCCGTTTCTCGCCCCAGCCAGCGACGAAAGGAAAATCAGCATGAATACGATACCCGAGGCACCCAAAAGCGCCGTGTTGGGCGAAAGAAAGCAGTGCACCAGCCCGGAAACCACCGCTGTCACCGCCATGGCGCCCAGCAGGTTGCGGCTGCCGTATTTCTCCTCTACCGAGGGTCCCACGATGAGCAGGTAGAGGGTGTTGTTGAAGAAGTGCTGCCAGCTGCTGTGTCCGATCACATGGCCGAACAGCCGCACATAGGTGAGCACGTCGCCCCACGAGCTGCGGTACACGCTGAACAGCAGGGCATTGGTTCGTCCGGCGGTGAGCCGATTGAGCCCCAGCGCCGCGGCGCACAAAAGCACATAGGTCAGGATCACCGGGGAATTGTATTGGAGCTTTTTCAACGGTCTCTCCTCACTTCGTCAGCAGGTCGTCGTCCTTTTTCAGCGAGCCAAAGGGATCCAGATCGGACAGTCCCTCCATCTTCATCATGTTTTCCAGCACGCTGATGTCGGTGGTCACATCCAGCGCCTCGTCGTCGTACAGGCTGTCCAGCTGCTTTTCAAAGCCGGCCACCAGCTTATCCATGATCTCCTCCACGTCCTTCATGGCGGAGGAAATGTTGCCGCCCTCGATGCCGGTGCGCTCCATCCGGGCATAGGATTCCAGAATATTGAAGGTCTTGGGCAGATAGTGATTTTTAAACTGCCGCAGGCTTTCTTCCTTTTCGGGGTGATCGTCGGCATAGGCCAGGATCTTGTGGGTCAGGCTTTCCAGACGATCCATCTGCGCGGAAACGTGCTCGTCGGCGATTTCTTCATTCAGGCGGTGAATGCGCCACTCCTCGGGATAGACCTTTTCCTTGCCCTCGGTGTTGGCGGGAGGCATCTCGGTGACCGACGTCCGTTTCTTCTTTTTGTCGTCCTTGGCGTCGGGATAGGTGAGAGAACGGGTGCTGCCGTCGATGTACATGCCCTTGAGCAGCCCTTCGCCCATCATCCAGTTAAGGTCCTCCACGCACTTTTTATAGCTGGTGGGGATGGCAGCCGCCAGATCGTCGATGTCTACCCGGCGCAGATCGCCGATCATGGCCGCATAGGTGCGGCACCGCATCACGCGGTCATGCTTGCGCGAGCCGATGATGCTCATGGCGGCGCCGGGGCCGCAGATCACCAGAGCTGTGATGGTGGAGGCAAGAATGCCCTCCCAAAAGTCGCCCGCGCCGATGTTGCCCAAAAGCACGATGAGGGCGATGGCTGCGCCCACGCCCAGCGTGATGTTGCCGCCGGTTTTCAGGCTCTTGCCGATCTTGGGAGACAGGTGGATATTGTCCAGCAGAGAACGCTTTCTGGGCTGCGCCTGCTGGGCGGCCTGCTGCGCCCGACGCGCTTCCATCTCCTGCTGCGCCTGCTGTTCCCGGACGGCGTTTGCCTGCGCGCCGGGCTGACGGGCGGTCTGACCGCGATAGACGTAGTGATAGCTTCCGTCTGCACTCTGCTCGCCCTGCATCTGCCCGTTTTGCTGCCGGGCATTCACCCGGTCAGAGACATACTGCGTCTGGGGCGGCTGATAGGTGCGCTGCCCGTTGACGTTGCGATAGCTCACGTCCTGGGCGTTGCGCGACCATTCGGACGCGGCGCGGGTGGTCTGATCCCACTGCCGGTCGGTGCGGCGTGCCGCGCCGTTGTCCCGGGCGCTCATTTCCTGCACCAGACGCACACCCAGCAGGATCATGCCCGGCCAAAAGCCAAACATAAATCCAAGTACGATGAGCCATGCGGGGATGCGTCCTCCGCTTTGTCTATTGTACGCCATGTGACTCTTCCTCCTTATTGCCCCACAAAATCTTCGATTTTGCGGGGACCCCATTTCATTTCATTCGCTCCGGTCGGATCACACAGATCCTCCCTTCGCGGCCGCGCCACCCGGCGCGCGGCGCAGAAGCGCCGTTTTGATGGCCCGCTTATTTCCCCTCCAGGGCCATGGGGATGAGGATCAATCCATCCTCTTTATGCTCGGCGGCCGTGGCGGTAAAGCCCATCTTGAGGAAAAACCCTCGGGAAAACGGGGTGGCGTTTGCCGTAATCCGCCGGATGCTGTCGTCCAGCTCCCTGCAGTCGATGAGGGCATGCTTGAGCAGATTTGTGGCGATGCCCTGCCGCTGATATTCCGGATCCACATAGAGCAGCTCGATGTGGCTCAGATCCCGCATGGCGCACACGCCCACCAGATATCCGTCGTCATAGGCGCCCCAGAACCGCAGCGTTCCGTCGCCCATGCGATGGAGCATGTATTCATAATCGATGCGCTCCCAAAACTCGTCGATGGCCTCCTGAGGGAGCTCCTCCGATTCGCAGGTGGAAAACACGTCCCACACCAGCGCAAGCGCCTCCTCCAGCTCTTCCGAGGGCAGGGGCGCGATCACCTTTTTGGGGTCAGCTTTGTCGGTCATAGGGTTTCCTCCAGATAGGCTTTTCGGATGTCCTCCGGCACCAGCGCGCCGCCGGTCGCCCAAACGATGTGGGCGGCCTGATCCAGCTTGCCTGCCAGACCGGCCTGCTGCAGCCACGCTCTGCCCTCCGGGGTGCCGTAAAGCGCCGTCACGCCGCGAAAGCCCGCGCAGGCGCTGGGCTCCAAAAAGATGCCCTCGCTGCGGTGGAGCATGCGCAGCCACGGTTTCAGCCGTTCGTCGGCCACCGTGACCTCGCCGCTCACCAGCGGCTCCATCACCTTTCCCACAAAGCCGGAGGGTCGGGCGCAGGCCAGACCGTCGGCCTCTGTCCGTCCGGTCAGGCCGATATCCTGCACGCAGACGGCGCTGTGCAGTCCGGTGGCCATGCCCACCAGCATGGAGGGGCACTGGACAGGCTCGGCGAAAAAGCAATATACGTTGTCTCCGAACACCTGCTTGAGGCCAAAGGTCACTCCGCCGGGCGCGCCGCCCACCCCACAGGGGATGGTGACCACCAGCGGATGGGCGCTGTCCACAGGAATGCCCTGTTCGTCCAGCTGATCCTTCAGCCGCAGCGCCGCAACGGCATAGCCCAAAAACAGATCCTTGGAGTTTTCGTCGTCCACAAAATAGCTCTTGGGGTCCGCGTCCGACCGGGCGCGCCCCTGCTTGACCGCCTCGCCATAGTCGGAGGCGTATTCCACCACCTGCACCCCGTGGGCGCGGAGGAGATCCTTTTTCCACTGCTTTGCGTCGGCGCTCATGTGGACGATGACCTGATAGCCCACCGCCGCCGAGGCGATGCCGATGCTCATGCCCAGATTGCCGGTAGAGCCCACCTGCACGGTGTACCGGGAGAAAAACGCCCGCATTTCCGGCGTGGCCAGCTTGGCATAGTCGTCGCTCTCCCGCAGAAGTCCGTGCTCCATGGCCAGCGTTTCGGTGTGCTTGAGCACCTCATAAATGCCGCCTCGCGCCTTGACCGATCCGGCGATGGCCAGATGGCTGTCCTGCTTGAGCAGCAGGGCGGGCGGGATAGGCAGACCGAGCTGCGCCTCCAGCGCCGCCTTCATATTCGGAATGGGCGTGAGGGGCGATTCGATCAGCCCGCCCCGAGGGCGCGTTTCGGGAAACTGCACCATGAGAAAGGGGGCAAACCGCCGCAGGCGGGCGTCCGCATCCCGGATATCCGCCAGCGTAAGGGGCATCTCGCCCTGTGCCTCTGCCGCGGGACGCGCCTTTTTGTTGCTCCAAAAGACCTCCTCCCCTGCCGCCATGGCGGGCAGGATGGGATCCTTGGTGAGCAGCTCTTCCCGGGTGAACTCCATATTTCGCGCTTCCTTTCGTCAAATACTGTCGCTGCGCTCGGGCTTGAGCTCGCCGTCATAATGCTTGAACAGCTTGCCCTGTCCGTCTTCAAAATAGAAGGTGCGCATATCCCGCTCCGCGCCGTACAGCGTTAGGCCGGGCGCCAGCGCCTTTGCCTGATCGATCGCCTGCTTGTTGCGGTTGTTCAAGAGCGTATACCCCCGCCTGCACCGCTCCAGCCAGAACAGCTCGTAGCCCGCCGGCTGCAGGATGCGGCTTTGCAGCTTGGAGACATTGTCCACGCCGGCGTTTTTGCACCAATCCAGCATGAGATGATACATCTTTTGGCTCACCTTGGAGGTCACGTTGGCGTCGGTGTCCCAATAGACGGTCAGCGTGGGCTTGCCCTGCTGCCACATGAGAAAAGCGCGGTGGTGACCGTCGGTGAGGGTGGGCTTGCCGTCGCCGAAATCATAGACGGGCAGCGGAGAAAAACCGGCAAAGTCCTCCTTCAGGCTGATTTCCCGGACGGCCTCCAGCTTGCGCTGATTCAGATACAGTTCGGTAACGCCCACGTTCAGAATGGGCACTTCAAAGGTTTCCATAGTCTTGCTCCATCTCGGCTGCGCTCGGGCACAGCCCTCCATAATAATTCAACTTATATTGTAACAGATTTATCCCCGCTGTGCAAGAGCGCAGCGGGGATTCCTTCTTGAATCTTTTATCAATTTTTGTATAAGTTACAGCCGCTTGCACATATACCGCGGCGCATATTCCGCATATCCGTTTTTGGGGTAAAACGCATAGGATTCAAACCACTGTTCTCGCGGTCCGCCCAGATGCACCTTGGAGAGTGTGAGCCCCCTCTCCCGCATGGCGGATTCGGCGGTGCGCAGCAGCTGCGTCCCCACGCCCCGGCGCTTGCGGTCGGCCCGGATGTAAAATTGGTTTTGAATATAGCAAAAGCGACAAGCTTTCGCTTGTCGCTTTTGTGTAGGCGTTACTTATCTTCCCGGACCGTCGCCAGTCAAGTATTGTCAGCACAAATGAGCTTAACTACCGTGTTCGAAATGGGAACGGGTGGACCCTCATCGTAATCAACACCTACTAT
>CADBTM010000039.1 GCA_902797555.1 Oscillospiraceae bacterium | reverse complement strand
CGGGCCGACGATCTCCTTTTTCCCGGAGATCGGGGAGGGCAAGCCCTTTGCCACCCCCTCGGGAAAGATCGAGATCTTCTGCAAGGAGCTCTATGAAAAGGCCATCCCCGGCATTCCCGGGGTGCCCGGCTATGTGCCTGCGGAGGAGGGGGCGGAGGATCCCGCCCGGGAAACCTATCCCCTCCAGCTCATCGCCTTTCACAGCAAGCGGCGATGCCACAGCATCCACGAGCAGAATCAGTGGCTGGACGAGATCGAGCCGCCCCGCCTGTGGATCCATCCCCGGGACGCGGCGGAACGGAACATTCACACCGGCGACGCCGTCGAGGCGTTTAATGCCCGGGGGTGCTGCCGCCTGCCGGCCTGGGTCACCGAGAGGATCGCTCCCGGCGTGACCGCCATGGCGGAAGGGGCGTGGTATACCCCCGATGCGGATGGAGTGGACACCCGGGGAAGCATCAACGTGCTCACCCTTTCCCATCGGGCGACCCCGCTGGGAAACGCCAATCCCCAGCACACCAATCTGGTGCAGGTTCGGCTGGCTGCCGAGCCGGAAAGGAGGTAACCCAAAGCAAGCTTTTGTCGAATTTCGAGCCAAAGCGCCTAAACCCCTGTCCTGAGGGCATGGCGCGCGGCCGCGGGAAGCCTTTCCCGCCGGGGTGCGGACGGAAACGGACGTGCCTTCCATTTTTGAAAAGGAGTTCGCAGATGAAAACGTACAAATTAAGGACGCTTCTCTTTTTGACCATGTGCTGTGATCTGGGACTGTTTGCAAAAAAGCTGATCAACCCCGTGGCAAACGTCATCACCGATTCCCTCCACATTCCGGGAGGGATCAGCACCGGCTTTTCCCTGATGTTTCTTGTGATCGCCGCCCTGCTGGCAAACAGACCGGGCTGCGCCGCCCTGATGGGTCTGGTGCAAAGCGGCATCGCCCTCGCAATAGGCATGGTGGGCAGCATGGGCGCGCTTGCGCCCATCGGCTATGTGATGCCGGGGATCGCCATCGATCTTGCCGGATGGATCACGGGAAAATACGGGATGGCGCTGCGGGGACGGTCTGTGATCATGAACGGCGCGTCGTCGGTGTGCGCGGCCTTTACCGCAAATTGCATCGTCTTTCACCTGCGAGGGACGGTATTGCTGCTCTATCTGTATGTGGCTGCGGTATCGGGCGCTCTGTGCGGGCTGCTGGGGGCGACCATCGCCCGCAGGGTGATGCCCGCGCTGGGCGGAAAGCTGTGAATCAAAAAGAAAGAAGGTCCTGTTATGAAAAAGAAAACCCTTTGGCTCGTCGCCGCCGCCGTGCTGGTGCTGGCAGCCCTCATCGTCATCCGCCTGTCCACCCGTACCGCCGTCCCGGAGGGGACGATCCGGCTGGAGCGGGACGGAACAATCACGCAGATCGACCCTGCAACGCTGACGCTCACCGACGTTCACGGCACGGTGGTCAACGGAAAAGGGGAGGAAAAGCCGGTGGACGGAAAAGGCATTTTGCTCGCCGACCTGTTGGCCGGGCAAAAGCAGACCGGATTTTCCAGGGTGACGGCTGTGGCGGACGACGAATACAGCGCCGATGTCACGGCGGAGGAGATCGCCCGGCCGGACAAGGTCTGGCTGGTGCAGCAGGAGGACGGCAGCTTCAAGCTGGTTGTCTTCGGCGACAGCAACAGCAAGCGCAACGTCTCAGACGTGCGCAGACTGGTGATTTCGTAAAACGCAAAACCGGCGCCCGGGATCGCTCGGGCGTCCGATCCAAAGCGGAAACGCACCCAAGGCGATCCTCAACCGGGAGACCGAGCTTATCATTCTGGGCGGCGCTGTGCTCAGCCAAACGCTGTACGGCGTGTCCATCCCCGTGGCGGATCATCTGGGCGAGACGCTGACAGAGGTCATCCGAACGGGCGACTGGGTGCAGGTGGACGGAGACGCCGGCATTGTGCGCGTCTTCCAAAAGGACGGAGAATGACCCTGCGCGCAGGCTTTTCCTCTTGCGCTGTCCAAAAAGCCGCTTTCAAAAAGAAACCGGGGCTGCAGAAATCCTCTGCAGCCCCGTATTGATTTTGTTTTTTTCGTCTTATTCGGGAAAACCTTCTTGCATATGCAGTTTTACTACCACTTGAAATTACACTACTCTCAAACTGGATGACATGACCAGCAAGAGCGCCGCCGGTTTTACTACCACTTGAAATTACACTACTCTCAAACCCACAAATCCGGCTCTCGATAGATAGATCAGTTTTACTACCACTTGAAATTACACTACTCTCAAACACAAGGTAATCGTCACTTGCGATATGGATTGTTTTACTACCACTTGAAATTACACTACTCTCAAACAATACAAGCGTGACGATGACCTCCCGGAAGGTTTTACTACCACTTGAAATTACACTACTCTCAAACGAGCGCATCCCAGAGGCAGACGATACGCCCGTTTTACTACCACTTGAAATTACACTACTCTCAAACGCAACGGTGAGAGCGGCGACGAGCGCATCCGTTTTACTACCACTTGAAATTACACTACTCTCAAACGAGATTGCAACCGGAGATAAAGAGGGAATCGTTTTACTACCACTTGAAATTACACTACTCTCAAACCTCAAATCTCGAAATGAGGCGATTATCGGAGCGTTCCGTTACTACAAAACGGTCGAATCTCAAGGGCAGTTTTATAATACCATATTTCAGGAGAGAACGCAAAGGTCTTTATCAATCACGATAACATATTCCTCCTTTCGCGGGGCTTCTGTCTGAACAGGTTCGATCAGCAGCAAAGACAGCTTTTCATAAAAAACGGAGCGGTAAAACGATGCCAGCTCTTCGTCTGTCATAAGAAGCTTTAATCCATAAATAATGAATACTTGTTTTCCGAAAAACTCCCGCTGCAGTCGCATCCACAAAAGGATTTTTTCAGGAAGATCAAGGTTTGCTTGATCCACCCGAAAGGATAGCGTGGCTTCCCGAAAGAGAGACAAGCATACCATAGGGCGTTCTGGTTTCATCGCAAAACACGACGTCGATCTTGCGCCGATCCAATTCCCGGAGGAGATATGCGGTCAGGGAAATCGCAGTGGTTTCCAGAATCAGCATGGCAATCTCGCTCAGATGGATACGGGTTGTAGTGTCTTTTCCGCGAACAACCAAATAATCCATCTTGTAATCCAGTTTGCACAGGCTGGAAACAGAAACGATCCGCCAGCTCATTTTTGGAGTTCCTCGCGGATATCTCTCAGGAGATCTTCGCGATATTCATACAGCCCGGTGACCGACTGGTGGATCAGATATGCGCTTTGGCAACCGCTGATCTTCTTGTTGATCTGGACGCGTCCGGCGGTGCCTGTCTTCCCCAAATCCTTGAGGTTGGCGTAAACAGAGTCGCAGCGGAACGATTTCAGGATTTCCAGCAGGATCCGGACCTGCTCATATTCCGTTTTTTCCAGAAATACAGGAAATGCATCTGCGAGATCCTTCTCCATATTCGACATGGAGTTCAAACGATGATAAGCGTTGGTACGCAGTTTTTCCAGGAAGAAGCGATACAGATCTTCATTGCGTTCCCGGGTGATTCCGTCCTTTTGCGTGATGGGAAGTTCTTTTCTGAGACCGTTGCAGCGTTCCATGTATTTCCCGATATCGCGGACATACTTTTCCCGTTCCGGGTCGATGGCAAGCTGGACAGAGTGCTGGCAAACATAATAATTCCCGGTGCGGCCAGAAATATATAGCCGACTGCCATTGATCTCCAACGGGGCGTTTGCGCGGATCTCTCGGCAGATGATGATCGGATCTGTCAGACCCAACACCTCCTTGCAATAGGCAACAGGGTCACGCTTGTACAGCTCACTGGCATACAGATAGACGGGTTCGATGGTGCGGATCCGCTTTTTCTTTTCCGTGTGCTCTGCGGCAAAATAAAATGAGCCGGTGACCTTGTTATATCCTCCATACTTGTCCTTATCCATGGTCTGTTTTCTGTTGAGCTGACCTTTGCCTTTTGGCATCAGCTGCAGGTCAAACAAGGAGCCCTTCACCTCCCTTGGCATACGGGTGATGATGGGGTTGTTCTTTTCCATGACCTTCCGAACGGTTTTCATGGACTCCGTTGCGTCCCACGCGCCTTTCACGTCAAAATCAAAAACCTTGTTCACGTTGTAGTTTTCCTGCGATATATTCTTAAAGAACTGATCGGTAAAGCGAGTGCAGTATACATTGCCCACAACGATGTTCAGATATGCGTCCTTGGCGTGGTGCAGATCATTTACATCCCGACATTTCAGCAGAGCATTCTTATCCCGGAAGCTGCTCACATTTCCTGCTTTGGAATAGACAATCCGGACGGCGTCGCCATATCGCTCCTTCAACAGAGTAGCCAGTGCCTTTGTGGACTGCTGCGTTTCGGTGAGCTGCCGCGCAACAAAGGAGGAAAGCTCGTCCGTCGTCAGCTCAGTAGAGCGAACGAGACGGTCAAACTTCTTTTGGCTGATCATACCTGCCTTCAGAAGATGCTCCCAGAATGGACGCATTTTGTGACGGATCTCCGCACGAATTGGGTAGACGTTCGTTTTATCCCGGTTCAATGTATTTTTGACGATCACCAGGTTGTCCAAGCTGTCGTCTTTGATACGGGACTGGGGGAAGATGTGATCCCGGTCGAAGAGCCGTCCGCTCATCAGAGCCTCAAGATCAATGGGCTCGCCAGAATACATGCACTTTCCGAATTGGGTGTAATACAGATAGAGCTTGTTGCTGCGAAGGGTAGTATCATCCTCCTGCTCCAGCTGTGCCAAAAGTTCTTTTTCGTCTTCCCGGCAGTTTTTATACAGAGCGAGAAGCTTTTCTTTGCGGGATTCCGTACGCTTACCTTTCATCTCCTTGGAACCGCCCCGTGCCATTTCGATAAAGATTTTCTCCGGCACAGATTTTTGGATGTCTACGATCTCATCCACAATCTGAAGAGACTGCCGAATGCTTCTCCGCACTGCAGGAGAAAGATACATGCTGTCCATTCTGTCCGAAAGAGATTGATCCGCACCGAAAAGATCCCGTCTGTGCTCTTCCGCATGCTGTAAAAGCATAGGATCTTCATATAGGAGTTGCATTAAGTTGTCACTGCCGGAACGAAGAAGCTCTATGATCGTATGTACTTCACCGGTGCTTTTGTCAGGTTTACTGACGATCTCTGTTAAAAAACATTTGGACAAACGTCCCCATTCACCGTATTTCAGCCGGCAAATATAATTGAAATCTTCCTCGGAAAGGCCAGTGGTATGGCTGCGCAGCCATTTTTTCATCATGCTGCGATCCTTTCCGAAGATCAGAATATGACGGATGATATCCTCCACCATTTCTCTGTTGTTGCCGGTCTTTTTCAGGATTCCCCTAAAGTCGTGAAAAGATTTCAATGTGGTTTTCATGGTATCATCGATACCGCTGATCTCGTCCGAAGGAGAGATCAGACCACGGGACTTCAGATAGTTTTCGATCTGTTTTTTCCCGACCCGCTTTCGGGATGCTTCAAAGAGGTCGTGAATCATTTCGGCTTTGACGGCTGCCGGAAGGGGCTGCCCATGGATGCGCAGTGAATTCAATTCATTGAGCAGCATGTATTCGGAATACAGTAGAGAATCCTTGGGCAGAACAGGCTCTCCTGTATAAGTGCATCGTCCGATCAGATTAATCATGAATGCCTCTGCCGAGTCTTCCGTGTTGATCACCTGATCAAAATTCCATGGATGGACGGGCACGTGCTCCTTGTCAGGGAAACGTACTGCCCAATGGCTGCCTGCATGACCGTTTAAAGGACCTACATAATACGGAATTCGGAACTTGAAAATCTCCTCGATTTTTTCCCGAACCGTATACCCGTCATCATCTTTTATGTTGAGAAAGGGCAAATACTCCGAGGCGTTTTTCAGAATTTGCTTTAACTCTCGGAATTGGAGTTGATAGGGGATCACGCCGTTTTCCGAACTTTTCAGTTTCGGAAGAAACGTGTTATCCCGGATCTGCTGAAATATGGAACACATCTTTTCGTCGCAAGGATCGGGCACCGGAATGCAACCTGACAGATACCGGCAAAAATCCTCTTGCTTGCAGGTATAATCTCCACTGTTGGCTTGATATCTGCTGTATGCGGCGAAGTTATTCAAACCGG
Source organism: Oscillospiraceae bacterium (assembly GCA_902797555.1). Taxonomy (GTDB): domain Bacteria; phylum Bacillota; class Clostridia; order Oscillospirales; family Butyricicoccaceae; genus UBA4644. Next base: position 4,233 of record CADBTM010000039.1, on the reverse strand, counting down.
TTTTTTTCAATGAGAAGATTTCCTTGTATTTTTCGGGTATCGTTTTTCGCACATAGCATTTCAGCGCATGTAGTGCGGCTTTGTTGTCGTTATACAACGCAACCTTGGCTTCGCTGAGAGAAGCATGACGATTCAGCATTTTTGAAAGACGAACTGCATCATAAACTTCTTTCAGCAGGAAAAGGAGTTCTGCGTCGCTCCCCAAGACGGAGCTTAATATATCCATTTTCTCGTCCAGATCTTCATTCAGGGACAAGCGGGAGATTTCACTTTCCGAAAGAGATTCGTTTTTATAAAGCGCTGCAAGTTTTCTTTTTCCGCCGGAAAGCATATCGATCGCGACAGAAAGATCAATGGGATCTTCTTCCGCGGTTGTTCCGCCCCAGGCAGCGCGAAGGCGCTTCTGTTTCTCTTGAATTCCCATATTGCCGAGAGAAAGCGTATGAAAAAATTCAGCAGGGTCGCTCAATTGAAGTGAGATATCATATGTTTCCTCTAAAAAAGCTGTGAGCTCTTTGATTGCATCCTCGGGGGTGGGAAGGGGACTGTCGGAATCAATCCCGTCATAAAGAAAATGTCCGCGGCTCTTCATGATGTGATGCAAAGCCAAGTAAACGAGACGGATATCATGCGGGCTGGAAGAACGAAGCAGCTCTTCCCGAAGATGGTAGATCGTCGGGTACTTTCTGTAATAGTCTTTATCTGTAAAATTTGGATCATGAAACAGGGAGAATCGACAGGCTTTATTGGTCTTATCATCCAGCCAAAGGGAACTCTCCTTCATACGGACAAGGAAACCCGGGTCTACCCGAGAAAGCTCTTCGGAGAAGAGCAATTCCAAACTGTTCAGGCGTTGATTTCTGCGAGCCAGCCTTCGCCTGTTTACCCGAAAAAGGCGTCTGTTTGCTGCGGGCTGTGCCTTACCGAATAATCGGGCACCCCACATTGCGTTTCCGTGAAACTTTAATAACCGATAGGCCTTGTCCGAAACGGCCCAGCCAACGGAGCTCGTTCCGGCATCCAAACCAATATAATAGGAGCCGCTGACCATGTTGTTGCCGTTTTGCTTCATCTTAAGCTTCCTCCTTGACAAAGGCTGTTTTATGAAATATAATAAAAGCGATCTTAAGCTACCACTTGAGATTACACTACAAGTTCAAATAAGCATTGTGCGAACGCATCGCCTTAGGCGAATTCACAGTGTGTGAGTAAAGAAAGTCCCAAAGGGGCTTTTTTTATTTTTCATTCAGCGCCTGACGCAGCATGGTTTCATATTCTTCACGAATAGGATCTGGGCTGAGAATACGGACGCTTCCGGAGAAGCCGAACACCCAACTGAAAAACACATGATTTATCGCAACTTCCATATTATGTATCCGATCGATAATCTGACAGGTGCTGAGAGGGTGGTTTTCGTCGGTTTCTTCATAAAGAAGTTTTGCAAGATATAGAACACGGAGATGTTTGTTCCTGCTCATTTTATCACTCCTTGTCTATTAAAATTATACCAATGGATTCATAGCAGCGCAAGACCAATTGCCTGTATGAGGGTTAAAATGTCGGGAAAAGGCATCAAGTAAAGGGCACGCTATCGATCCATACTCGAAAACATACCTTCCCTAAAGGCAAACGCTCCTGCCCTTTCCCGGCGCAGGGGGATCCGCAGAAACAGGATATACCCGCAAACAGCAGCGCCGCCGCACAGATGTGCGGCGGCGCTGCCTGTAAAAATGATTTGATTCGATTGCTGAAGGGCTATGCCCAGCTTCTCCAGATGAGGCTGCAGATAGAACGCCTGCGGGAAGCTGGCCAACTTACGCTTTTGTTTTTATCCGGCACTTTTGCCGGGAATTACGTGTATTTTAACACGGTACGCCGAAAATGGCAAGCATCCGCCAGCCCCATCCGAGATCTCGATCTCCAGCACGTACTTCTGGGCTTCACTTGTCAGTCGTTCTTGGTATCCTTTGGCTTTTTTGCGGTGTCAGATGGAATATTTTCGCGTACCTTTCCTGTCTCTCTTCGCACTCCTTCCGAAACTCCGGATCTCGATCCATTCGTTCCTTGTGTTCTCTCATTGCTTTGCGGAGCTTCTCGCTGTTCTCCTTGGATATCGCCATTTTTGTTTCCGCCTTCGTTTATCGCTCCGGCGGCAGGAAGATCGCTTCCTTGATGATCTACCAGGTTCCGGCGGATGGACGGGGGAAAAGGCTTATTGCTTTCCCTTATATTCCAGACAGAGCATGGTCAGATCGTCAAACTGCTCGGAGCCGCCCACAAAGGCATCCACCGCCTCGCGCACCGAGCCCAGCAGCTCCACCGGGCTTTGGGATGCATTCTGGTTGAGCGCCTCCAGCATCCGATCGGTTCCGAACATCTCCTTTTCGCCGTTGGTCGCCTCAGGCACACCGTCGGTATAGACAAAGATCTTGTCGCCTCGATCCAGCGGAATGGAATATTCCCGGTACCGGCTCCCCTCGATGCCGCCGAGGACAAAGCCGTGCTTGTCCTTGAGCAGGGAAAACTGCCCCTTGTGACAGACGGCGGGATACTCGTGTCCGGCGTTGGCGCAGGTCAGATTGCCGGTAGAGATCTCCAGAATGCCCACCCATGCCGTCACAAACATCTCGGTCTTGTTTTCCGCGCAGATGGCCTCGTTGGTCTTTTGGAGGATCTCCGCGGGGCCGATCCCCAGCTTGGCATAGTTCTGGAGCACCGTCTTGGAGATCATCATGAACAGGGCGGCAGGAATGCCCTTTCCGCTTACGTCCGCGATGATCAGACCCAGATGATCCTCGTCGATGAGGAAAAAGTCATAGAAATCGCCGCCCACCTCCTTGGCGGGATCCATGCTGGCGTGGAGATCAAACTCCTCCCGGCTGGGAAAGGCAGGGAAGATGGAGGGCAGGATGCTCTCCTGGATCTCGGTGGCCATGGCCAGCTCGGTCTGGGTGGAGGCCAGCTTGCGGCTCCTGTCGTTGAACAGGATGCAGTACATCAGGATCATCGACAAAAGCACCGCGCCGTATTGGGTGGAATAGGCAAAGGCGCCCTTGGTGGCCAGAAACTCCACGATGGGGATGACGATAAAGGACATCGCCGCCCATTTCTGCCGCCGGGGATTGGCGCTTTTGAGGATGAGCACCGCCGTGACCACCGACGCGATGGCCAGATACAGATCCTCCAGCCACGACAGGCTGCCCTTGCCGTAAACTCCGTTTGCGTCCACCAGATAGCTGATGGGATAGAATGCGTTGGCCAGCACGATCCCCATGGAGGCGATGAGCAAAACGGGGAACCACCTGTCCGCCCAACGAACCAGCTTGCCCTCAAACCGGAGGGTTTGCCGCACATACAGGAAAAAGCAGTAGATCATCGCCAGATTGACCCACTTGCTCAGCAGACAGCACACAAAATAGGGCACGCGCCACTGGGGCGTGCCGGAGATAAACCACATCCATTCGTTGATGACAAAGGAGGCGCTTGCCAGCACCACCAGCACGCTGAAGCTGCGTGTGGTCTGCTCCACCTGCTCCATACATCCGTAAAAGAGCACCGCGCAGACAAAGGCGCCCATCACGTCTACCCCGGCGTGAAACAGGGCGGCGGAATCCAGACGAGGGTTGTGGAAGAATTGCAGCCCCAGGATCACGCAGCAGACGGCAAACGCGACGGTGAGACTGAGCCCGACAAGGATCGTTTTCTTTTTCAGCATTGCAGTTCTCCTAACTTGCGCGCAGAAACAGCGATAGAGATATGCCCGATTCCCGGCACCGCCGAGGATCCGGCAATCTAAGTATAATCTAATTATACAGGAAAAGCTCCCGCGGGAAAAGTCCTGTTTTTGATAAATTTCCGTTGATTCTCCCGACATTTTTGAGGAAACGGCTTTTTTATTTTTTTACTGTATGCTATACTTAACACAGTATACTTGGAGAAGTGCGCCCGGACGATCTTCTTCAGGTGGAACCGGAATATACAGACCGCAAAATAGATACAGGAGGAACAAAACATGCTGAACATCGACAAGAACAAAAACGGAAGCACGCTCACCGTGGCGCTGGCCGGACGGCTGGACACCACCACCGCGCCCCAGCTGGAGGGCGAGCTGAAGGCAGCGATGGAGGGCGTTACCGCCCTGACGCTGGATATGGAGCAGCTGGAGTATATCTCTTCCGCCGGACTGCGCGTGCTGCTCTCCGCCCAAAAGACCATGAACCGTCAGGGCGAGAT
>CADBTM010000038.1 GCA_902797555.1 Oscillospiraceae bacterium | reverse complement strand
GGCTCCCTGATCCGTCCCGAAGCTACCGGTTACGGCGCTGTCTATTATCTGCAGGAAGTCCTCAAGCATGAGGGCGAGTCCATCGAGGGCAAGCGCATCGCCATTTCCGGCTACGGCAACGTGGGCTGGGGCATCATGAAGAAGGCTGCTCAGCTGGGCGCCAAGGTCACCTACTTCGCAGGTCCCGACGGCTACATCCACGATCCCGACGGCGTTGTCGGCGAGAAGCTGGACTTCATCCTCGAGATGCGCGCCAAGGATCCCATGCACTGCAAGCCCTATGCGGATAAGTACGGCGTCGAGTTCGTTCCCGGCACCAAGTGCTGGGGCGTCAAGGACGTGGATATCTACATGCCCGCCGCTACCCAGAACGACGTCAACCTGGAGTGGGCCAAGAAGATCGCCGAGTCCGGTGTCAAGTACTACATCGAAGTCGCCAACATGCCCACCACCAACGAGGCTCTGACCTTCCTGCGTGAGCAGAAGAACATCATCGTCGCTCCTTCCAAGGCCGTGAACGCCGGCGGCGTCGCCACCTCCGCCTTCGAGATGAGCCAGAACTCCATGCGGTACAACTGGACCGCTGAAGAGGTCGATGAGAAGCTGCATCACGTCATGACCAACATCTACAACGCCTCTGTCGAGGCCGCCGAGAAGGCCGGCCTGGGCTACGATCTGGTCGCTGGCGGCAACATCGCCGGCTTCCTGCGCGTTGCCGATGCCATGATGGCTCAGGGTTTGGTCTGATTTCCAAACACAATCCGCAATCAAAAAAATGCCTGTTCGAAAGGACAGGCATTTTTTTATGAAACCGTCAGGTATTCCTTCACCTTTTCATAGATCCCGGGGCCGATGCCCTCCACGCACATCAGCTCCTCCGTGTCGGCAAAGTCACCGCACCGGGCGCGGTATTCCACGATCCTCCCGGCCAGCACCGCCCCGATGCCGGGGAGGGCGGCCAGCTCGTCTTCTGTCGCGCGGTTGAGATCCAACAGGGGAACAGGCTCGGCCGCCGATCGCTCTGCGGGGCGCAGCGCCAGCGGCGCCAGAGCCGGCGGGACGATCTCTCCCGCACGGGAGCTGGCCACAAGGGCAGGCAGACAGCGCACGCCCACCAGCAGGACACACGTCAGCACCGCGGCGAAAAATCTGCGGAGATAGGTGCGCTTCAACATGCCATACCCTCCTTTTTTTGAGAAATCCTTAAAAATTTTGAATTCTTTTGGAAATCTTTCCCCTTGACGGAAAGGCGGGTTGCAATCGCCGCGGGGATTTGATAAAATAATACTACATATCAGTGTGCTTGTCAAAGCCGCGGGCGTGCCCGCGGAAGGGCATTTTCGGATTCGGGGAGGCGGAAACATGTTCAAAAAGATCTTTTGTTTGCTCATGGCGGCGGTTTTGCTGACGACGCCTATTTTTGCCGCGCCCGCGCCCGAGCTGGAGGTGGCGGCCAAGGGGGCGATCCTCTATGAAAAGAGCACCGACACCATCCTCTTCGAGCAGGACGCCGACGCCCGTCTGTATCCCGCCAGCACCACAAAGCTGATGACCGCCATCCTCGCCATGGAATACGGCAACCCGGACGACGTGATCACCGTCCCCCGGGAGGCGGTGGACGGCCTTTACGAGCTGGGCTCCGCCAGCTATCTGCTGGCAGGGGAGGAGATCCCCTTTATGGATCTGCTCCGCTATATGCTCATCGCCTCGGGCAACGACGCCGCCAACGCCTTTGCCTATCACATCTCGGGCAGCATCGAGGCCTTTGTGGATCTGATGAACGCCAAGGCCAGAGAGCTGGGCTGCACCAACACCCATTTTATGAATCCCCACGGTCTGCACGACGAGGAGCATTACACCTCCGCCCGGGATCTTTTGTGCATCGCGCTGGAGGCCATGAAAAATCCCATCATCGCCGAGATCGTCAAGCAGGATGAGGTCATCCTGCCCGTCACCAACAAGCATGACCGCACCACCACCAAATACAGCACCAACTATCTGCTCAGCCGCAAGGCCAACGCCGACTATTACTGCGAGGACGCCATCGGCATCAAGACGGGTACCACCACCCCAGCGGGTCTGTGCCTTGTGGCTGCCTGCGTCCGGGGCGATTACACCTATTACACCGTGGTGCTGGGCGCCGCAAAAAGCGAGGACGGTCAGCTGGGGCAGTATACCGAGACCCTCAAGCTGTTTGACTATGGCGCGGACAACTTTTCCCAGCAGGTGATGGTGAGCAGCAGCGAGCCCATCACCGAGGTGCCCGTCACCCTGTCCGACGAAAAGGACGCCGTGGTGGTGTTCCCCAGCGAAAACGTCACCGCCATGCTGCCCAACAATTTTGAAAAATCCGACCGGCACATCGAATATACCACGGTGGAAAGCGTCACTGCCCCCGTGCAGGCGGGCGACGTGCTGGGCACGGTAAAGATCACCTATGAGGACAAGACCTACGAGCTGGATCTGGTGGCCTCCACCGGCGCATCCCGCTCGACCCTGAAATACACCCTTTCCCGGATCAAGGCGTTTTTCACCAGCAAGGCATTTAAGATCATCGTGGCCTCCGTCGTGGCCATCATCGTCATCTTTGTGGCCTATGTGATCTTTGTCAACCGCCGCCGGGCAAGGGCAAAGCACCGCCGCAGCCGCCGGCACTGAGAAAAGAGGGAACCCGGAATGAAAAAGATCGGAGAGGATTACAGCCTCGCGTCCCCCATGCGCACACAGGTCTTTCACCAGCTGGAAAAGGCCATTCTGGACGGGGATTTTGCCCCGGGCGACAGCCTGACCGAGGTCAAGCTGAGCGCCGAGCTGGGCGTTTCCCGGACCCCCATCCGTGAGGCGCTCATGCAGCTCGAGCTGGAGGGCCTGGTAAAAACCACCCACAACAAGGGCGCCGTGGTGGTGGGCGTCTCCGAGCAGGACGTGGACGACATCTATATGATCCGCTCCCGCATCGAGGGCCTGGCCGCCCGGTGGGCTGCCGAGCGCATGACCGACGAGGAGCTGGACGCCATGCGGGAGATCGTGGAGCTGCAGGAGTTTTACGCCGCCAAGGGCGACAAGCTGCGGGTGGGCAATCTGGACAACCGCTTTCACGAGCTGCTGTACGAGAGCTGCCGCAGCAACCAGCTCCGCCGGATGCTGTCCATCTTTCACCACCGCATCTACAAGGCGCGGGAGAGCGCTGTCCGCAGAGGACGGGCGCTGGCCTCCACCCAGGAGCATCGCGCCATCCTCACCGCACTGGAAAATCACGATCCCGACGAGGCCGAGCGCGCCATGACGGTGCACGTGGCCAACGCCCGGGACAGCTTTTTCCAGCTGATCGCCGAGTGATATGGAAGACAAAACCAACGTCATGCGCCTTTTGGAGCAGCAGGGCATCGCGTACACGCCCCACACCTATCCCCACGGCAAGGAGGCAGTGGACGCCGAAACGGTGGCCGGGCTGATCGGCGTGGAGCCCGAGCGGGTGTTCAAAACACTGGTCACCCGGGGCGGAGGGGGCTTTTACGTTTTTGTCCTGCCGGGCAGCGCCAGCCTCGATCTGAAAAAGGCCGCCCGCGCCGCCGGGGTAAAAAGCGTGGAGATGATCCACGTTTCCGAGATCAACAAGGTCACCGGATATATCCGGGGCGGATGCTCCCCGGTGGGCATGAAAAAGCTCTACCCCACCTGCATCGAGGAAAGCGCCATCCTGTGGGACACCATCCTGGTTTCCGCCGGACGCATCGGCGCGCAGGTGGAGGTCAACGCCGAGGATCTGGCGCGCGCCTGCGGCGCCGCCTTTGCCGATCTGATCGCCGAATAACACACCGAAGAAAAACCGGGAAAGCCGGTTTTTTCTTTTGCTTAATCGTTGACAAGTCAACAAAAAGGGCGTATACTTGCGGGAGAGAAAGGGGACAACCCTTGTGAAAGAAATCAGACTGTGTTTTCGGATCATCCACCGCCTGTCTCAGGGCTATGTCAGCCGGCACACCCGGGACGACGAGCTCACTCCCTCCCAGATCCAGGCGCTGCGCCACATCGCCTTTCATCAGGTGATGAGCCAGCAGGAACTGGTGGAGGATATGGGCATCGACAAGGCGGCGGTGACCCGCATCGTGGCCACGCTGGAAAAGGAAGGCTACGTCACTCGTTCGGCCGATCCCAACGACGGCCGGGCAAAGCGCATCCATGCCACCGAAAAGGCAAATGAGATTCAGGAGGACGTGCTCTCGCTGGAGCGCGCCTATTACCGCTGGCTGCTGGAGGCCGTCCCCGAGGACGAGCGGGAGCAGCTGGAGAAAAACCTCAACGCCATGCTGGAGCGAGCCCGAGAGGCAAAGAAGGATTGCTATGCCGCGCTGGAGCGGGAGAGACGGGGTACCCGCGGTTGAGGCTGATTTATGACTATGTCCGCCCCTATCTCAAGCGGATGGGGCTGGGACTGTTCATCAAGCTGTCGGGCACGGTGATGGATTTGCTGCTGCCTTATATTCTGGCGCATATCATCGACGACGTGACCCCCACCCACGACATGGCCGCCGTGGTAAAGTGGGGTCTTGTCATGCTGGTGTGCTCCTTTTTGGCCATCGCCGGCAACGTGATCGCCAACCGCATGGCGGCGTGGGTGGCGCGGGAGACCACCCGACGACTGCGCCACGACCTGTTCCGCAAGATCTCCTATCTCTCCAACCGCCAGATCGACGGCTTTACCGTGCCCAGCCTGATCTCCCGCATGAGCACGGACACCTATAACATTCACCGGATGGTGGGCATGATGCAGAGGATCGGCATCCGTGCCCCCATTCTGGTATTCGGCGGCATTCTGGTCACCATCACGCTGGATCCCGTTCTGGCGCTGGTGCTCACCTGCATGCTGCCCATCATTCTGGCCATCGTCTTTTTCGTCTCCCGCAAGAGCATCCCCATGTTTGACAAGCTGCAGCGCTCGTACGACGAGATGGTGCGCGTGGTGCGGGAAAACGCCTCCGGCATCCGTGTCATCAAGGCGCTGAGCAAAACCGAGGACGAAAAAAAGCATTTTGAAACGGTCAACCGTCAGGTGATGGCCGATGAAAACCGGGCAAACATGGTGATGGCGGTGAGCAAGCCCGCCATGAACCTCACCCTCAACATCGGCCTGGTGCTGGTGGTCATCGTGGGCGCGGTGCGGGTAAACCGGGGTCTCTCCGGTCCCGGCGCGGTGACGGCCTTTCTCACCTATTTCACCATCATCCTCAACGCCATGATGTCCATCACCCGGGTGCTCACCATGTGGAGCAAGGCGCTGGCCTCCGCCCAGCGCATCACCCAGGTGCTGGAGGCGCCCGACGAGCTCATCCCCCAGCCGCTGCCCGAGAAGAAAGAGACCGACCACATCGTGTTCGACCACGTTTCCTTTTCCTACAACGGGACGGAAAACCATCTGGAGGACATCGATTTTTCCCTGCCCCATGGGGCAAGCCTGGGCATCATCGGCCCCACCGGCGCGGGCAAAAGCACGGTGGCGGCGCTGCTCATGCGGTTTTATGACGTGACCGCCGGCGCCATCCGGCTGGACGGGCGGGACGTGCGCTCCTTTGCGCTGGACGACCTGCGCCGGAGGTTCGGCGTGGTCTTTCAAAACGATCTTCTGTTCCAAAAGAGCATCGGGGACAATATCCGCATCGGACGGGAGCTTTCGGTGGAACGGCTGGCGCAGGCGGGCGCCGACGCTCAGGCCGACCCCTTTATCCGCATGAACGGCGGTCTGGACAGCCTGCTGGAGGCCAAGGGCGCCAACCTGTCGGGCGGACAAAAGCAGCGTCTGCTCATCGCCCGGGCGCTGGCCGGACGGCCGGAGGTGCTCATTCTGGACGACAGCTCGTCCGCGCTGGACTATCGCACCGACGCCGCCCTGCGTCAGACCCTCCGGGAGGAATACGGAAACACCACCACGGTGATCATCGCCCAGCGGGTCTCGTCGGTGAAAAGCTGTGACCGCATCATGGTGCTGGAGGAGGGCAAGATGGCCGGCTTCGGCACCCACGAGGAGCTGATGGCCTCCTGCCGTCTGTATCAGGAGATCAGCCGCCTGCAAATGGGAGAGGAGGCGGAGGGATGACCGGAAAGCGTTCTACCGTGCTCCGCCTGTGCAAATACCTGCTCCAATTCAAGGGGGCGCTGCTGCTGGCACTGGCACTCACCGTGGGCTCCAACCTCTTTGCCCTGGTGGGACCCAAGCTGTCGGGCCGGGCCATCAACGTCATCGAGCAGGGGGCGGGCCGGGTCGATCTGTCCGCCGTGCTCTATTATGCCCGGTGGATGCTGCTGTTTTATCTGGCGTCGGCGGTGATGACCTATGGCCTCAACGTGCTGATGATCGCCACCTCCCGCAAGGTGACCTATCGCATGCGGCAGGATATGTTCCGCAGACTGGCGGATATGCCGGTGGGCTATTTCGACACCCACGCCACCGGCGACCTGATCTCCCGCATCTCCTACGATACCGAAACCATCAACACCTCGCTCTCCACCGATCTGGTGCAGATCTTTGCCAGCGCCATCACCATCGTGGGCTCGCTGATTATGATGCTCACCACGGCGCCGGGGCTGGTGCTCATCTTTGCCTTTACCGTGCCCCTGTCGGTGGCCATCACCCGATTCATCACCAAGCGCTCCTATCCGCTGATGCGGCTGCGCTCCCGCAAGCTGGGCGAGCTGGGCGGCTTTGTGGAGGAGATGATCTCCGGACAAAAGACCCTCAAGGCCTACTGTCAGGAGGAAAACACGCTGGCCGAGCTGGACGACTATAACGGCGCGGCGGTGGAGGCCTATTATCAGGCGGAATATCACACCGCCGGCATGGGGCCGTCGGTCAACTTTATCAACAACCTGTCGCTGACGCTGATCTCGGTGTTCGGCGCCATGCGCTATATGCGGGGACAGATGACGGTGGGCGATATCAGCGCCTTTGTCCAGTACAGCCGCAAGTTCAGCGGCCCCATCCACGAGATCGCCGACATTTTCAACGAGCTGCAAAGCGCCGTCGCCGCCGCCGAGCGGGTGTTCCGCATCATCGACGAGCCGGTGGAGGCAGCCGATCTGCCCGACGCCCGCCCCCTGGCGGACGTGCAGGGCGAGGTCGAGCTGGAGGACGTGTCCTTTGGCTATCTGCCCGAGCGGACGGTGCTCAAGCATTTTAATCTGGACGCCAAGCCCGGTCAGCTCATCGCCATCGTCGGCCCCACCGGGGCGGGGAAGACCACCCTCATCAACCTGCTCATGCGGTTTTACGACCCCCAGAGCGGCACCGTCCGGGTGGACGGCAAGCCCGCCCTCAGTCTGACCCGAAACAGCCTGCGTCTGGCCTATTCCATGGTGCTGCAGGACACGTGGCTGTTTTACGGCACGATCTATGACAACATCGCCTATGGCCGCCCCACCGCCACCCGGGAGGAGGTCATCGCCGCGGCAAAGGCCGCCCACATCGACGGCTTTATCCGCAAGCTGCCTCAGGGCTACGACACCCTTCTCACCGACGAGGCCGCCAATATCTCCAAGGGGCAAAAGCAGCTGCTCACCATCGCCCGGGCCATGCTGATGGACACCCCCATGCTCATTCTGGACGAGGCCACCTCCAACGTGGACACCCGCACAGAAATGCTGGTGCAGCACGCCATGCGGGAGCTTATGCGGGACAAGACCTGCTTTGTGGTGGCCCACCGGCTGAGCACCGTCCGCCACGCCGACAAGATCCTGGTCGTCCGGGACGGCAACGTGGTGGAGACCGGCACCCACGAAAGCCTGATGGCGCAAAAGGGCTTTTACTGGGAGCTCTATCAGGCGCAGTTTGCGTAAACAAGACGGAAAAAAGGGAAAAGTGCCGCTGCGGCTGCAGCGGCATTTTTTTGCATAATCGGAAGAAACCTGCGTAAAATACCGAAAAAAGGGGGCTTTGCATGATCCGGATCGGATGTGAACGGCAAGAGGACGAGGGCTGGATGCGGCGGTTTGTCCGGGAGCGGAGCCTGCCCGCCCGGGTGGCGGAGCGAAGGGAGCCGTGGGATATGACGGTGAGCGCCGGAGGGGTGACTGCCCGGGGGCAGACGGTATCCTGCGGCATCGGGCGCACCAGCACGGTGACGGTATCCTCGCTGCTGGACGGCGGCATGGCCGCGCTCCAGCGGGAGATGACCGATCTGAACGGACGGACGATCCTCCCCCGGGAGATCCCCATGGATGGTCTGCGGGGAACGGTGCAGCGCAGACTGCTGCAAACCGCAATCTTACTTTTTTTCGGGAAAATCTGATGTTTTTGGTTGCTTCCTTCTCACATGTGCGATATAATTAAAACAATATGGGCGTGTTTGCCCGCTAAAACCGTCGTTGGAGGAAGCCCACATGCTGTTGAGACCGGAATTTCTGAAGAACATTCAAACAAGCGATGCCCTCATGCAGGCATATATGACCGCCGCCCATGTCCCGGGCGCCACACTGGCGCTCATTCAGGGGGGAGAGATCGTCTTTTCCGCCGCCTACGGCGTGCGGGACACCCGGGGTACGCCCATGACCGAGGGCGTGCTGATGGAGTGCGCGTCCCTGACCAAGTCCCTGTTCGCCCTGCTGGCCATGCAGGAGGTGGACGCGGGCAAGCTGGATCTGGACAAGCCCATCATGGACGTTTTGCAGGAGGAGCCGTGGTCGGACGATCCCCGCTTTCTGACGATCACCCCCCGGCATGCCCTGTGCCACGCCACCGGCCTGCCCAACTGGGAGGCAAAGCCCATGCACATGCTTTTTGATCCGGGCACGAAATACAGCTATTCCGGCGAAGGCTATTTCCTCCTGCAGCATCTGGTGGAGCAGATCGAGGGGAAAAACATGAACGAGCTGTTTGACCAGCGGTTTTTCCGTCCGTGGGGCATGGAGAGCTCCACCGCCTACTGGACGCCCGCCGTGGGCGCGGCCTTTTCGGTGGGCTTTAACCGGGAGGGCGGGGTGCGCAAGGTGCGCGATGCCCGCCGCACCACCGGCAACGGCCCCGAGCCCAACGCCGCCTGGTCGCTGTATTCCTATTCCCGGGACTATGCCCAGATCCTGTGCCATCTCATCCGGGAGCGGGGCGGCCTGTCTCAGGAGAGCTTTGACCGCATGACCTCGCCGCAAAACGCCGCCACCCCCGCGGTGGATTGGGGCCTGGGCTTTGGCATTCCCAAAAAGGATCCCAACGTCCTGTGGCACTGGGGCGACAATTCCGGCTTCCAGTCCTTTGCCGTGTGGGACAAGGTCACCGGCGACGGCGTGGTGGTACATACCAACTGCGACAGCGGTCGGGAGCTCTATTTCCCCCTGCTGAAGGACGCAACCGACGGCGCATTCTTTGACGACGTCAAGGCCTTTATCGATCAGGCAGAATAAAAGAACAAAAAAGCTCGCCTCGGGCAGCACTCCGTAAGGAAGGCGCCCCGATGATTTGCTTGCTCTCGTCTACACCTCATCCGACCTCGCTTCGCTCGGCCACCTTCCCCTCAAG
>CADBTM010000037.1 GCA_902797555.1 Oscillospiraceae bacterium | reverse complement strand
TTGCAGTAAACGAAAGAGCGAAAAGAGGAGTGCCTATGACAAATACATCGATCTATCAGGACATCGCCACCCGCACCGCGGGCAATATCTATATCGGCGTGGTGGGGCCGGTGCGGACAGGGAAATCCACCTTTATAAAAAGCTTTATGGAACAGCTGGTTTTGCCCAATATCGACAATATTTATCTCAAGGAGCGCGCCAAGGATGAGCTGCCCCAAAGCGGCTCGGGAAAGACCATCATGACCGCCGAGCCAAAGTTTATCCCGGAAGAGGCCGTATCCGTCACGCTGGAGGGCGGCGCTGCATGCAATCTGCGCCTGATCGACTGCGTGGGCTATATGGTGGACGGCGCCATCGGCCAGTTTGAGGAGGATCAGCCCCGCATGGTGCACACTCCGTGGTTCGAGCAGGAGATCCCCTTGGCGCAGGCCGCCGAGCTGGGGACGCGCAAGGTGATCTGCGAACACAGCACCATCGGCATCGTGGTCACCACCGACGGCACCATCGGCGATATCCCCCGGGAGGATTATGCCCCGGCGGAGGAGCGCATCGTCTCCGAGCTGCAGGAGATCCACAAGCCCTTCTGCCTGCTGCTCAACACCGTGGATCCCGCCGCCGCCTCCGCCCAGGAGCTCAGGGAAACGCTGGAGGAAAAGTACGGCGTCACCTGCATCGCGGTCAACTGCCAGACCCTGCGAAAAGGGGAGATCGAGCAAATTCTCACCGCAGTACTGTATGAATTTCCTGCAAAGGAGTTTCGCTTTACACTGCCTCCGTGGGTTACTATGTTAGCTGCGGATGACCCGCTGCAGACCGAGATCTATCAGGCGGTATTTGAAACCTGCGGAAAGATCACCCATATGAAGGACGCCCAGACGCAGATCGCGCTTCTCACCGGTCAGGGCAGCGTGGAGCGGGCAACGCTGGACGGCCTTGCTCTCAGCAACGGCGTGGTGCAGGCTACGGTGACCCTGCCCCAAGGACTGTATTACGGGATGCTCAGCCGCCAGTGCGGCATTCCCATCCATTCCGAGGCCGACCTGCTGCCCCTCCTGTGCGAGATGGGACGGGTGCGCCGGGAATACGATCATGTGGCAGCCGCGCTGGAGCAGGTGCGCCGCACCGGCTATGGCATCGTTATGCCCGACAGCAGCGAAATGAAGCTGGAGCAGCCTGAGATCGTCAAGCAGGGCGGACGCTTCGGCGTCCGGCTCAAGGCCAGCGCCCCCAGCATCCATCTGATCCAGACGCAGGTGGAAACCGAGATCAGCCCCATCGTCGGCTCGGAAAAGCAAAGCGAGGAGCTGGTGAATTATCTGATGCGTGAGTTTGAGGACTCTCCGGAAAAGCTGTGGGAGAGCAATATCTTCGGAAAATCTCTCAGCGAGCTGGTCAACGAGGGGCTGAACAACAAGCTGTACAAAATGCCCGACGATGCCAGGGCAAAGCTGCAAAGCACCCTGGAGCGCATCATCAACGAAGGCAGCGGCGGGCTGATCTGCATCATTTTCTGATGAACAGACGCACCTATGGAAACGCCCCGCCTGCAAAGGGGGCCGGGGCGATGCTCTTTCTCCTGTTCGTTGCGGTGCTGCTGGTGCTGCGGTTCGGCGGGAGCGAGCGCCTTGTGGCCTTTCGGGAGAGCGCCCAGGCCTTTTTGCAGGAGACCGTGGGCGGGATCGACTATGAGGAGGCCCTGGAGACCCTCGGCCGCAGCGTCACCGACCTGCGGGACGAGGACAGCGCCGTGTCGGTTTTCGGACGGGCGCTGCTGGGATTCGATCCAGAGCCGTAACAGCAAAAAATGGAGTGGGGAAGCCCCACTCCATCCTGTTTTGTACGACTAGGATTGATTCGGCGTGTCCAACTCCAGACCCCGCTTCCATCGACCGCTGAGATAGCGTGCAAGCATCAGCCCGCACCGGCTCACGTTGTCGCCCACCATGCACATCCACACCGCGGACAGCCCCAGATGCAGATGGGTGACGCAGATATATGTGCCGAGAATGCGCACGCCCCACATGGTGATCGCCGAAAAGACAAAGGGCATCCGGGTGTCGCCGATCCCGTTGAACACGCCGTCCAGAATGATGAGGATGGCGAAGAACGGCTCGGACACCGCCACGATGCGCAGCGCTCCCGCGCCCATGCGGATGACCTCCGCGTCCCGGGTGAACAGCCCCATCAGCACATGGGGGAAGCAGAACAGCAGCGCGCCCAGCGCCGTCATGATGCCTGCGGCGATGGCCATGATGGCCGCAGTATACTGCCGCAGCTTTTTCTCATTCTTTTCTCCAACGGAAAAGCCTGCCAGCGTGGCGGCGGCCGCCTGCATGCCGTAACCGGGGATATAAAAGGCCTCCTCGGCATTGATTGCGATGGCGTGAGCGGCCATGGGAACGGTGCCCAGCCGGGCGATGAGCGAGGTAAACACCACATGGCCGAATCCGGAGATCAGATGCTGTCCGCACAGCGGCGCACCCACGCGGATGCACTGGCGCATCACGTCGCCGTCATAGCGGATCCGTTGCCCTTTCAATCCGAGGGAAGGGGTATTCCATACGGAAAGCGTCATCAGCACGCCGCCCAGCGTAAAGGAGATCGCCGTGGCGATGGCCGCGCCCATCACGCCCCAGCCCGCGCCCCACATATAGAAGGAAAAGCCGCCCACCGTGACCTGACGGGCAGGGAAGATGAACAGGGCGTTGAGCAGAATATTGCAGGCGTTCATCAGCGCCGTGATCTGCATGGGGGTTTTCGTATTGCCGGTAGCGCGCAGCACCGAGCCGAAAACCGACGTTGCCGTGCGGAAGAAGAACGGGATGCAGGTGATGGCAAAATAGATCGAGGCGTCGTGCCGGATCTCCTCCGAGCCGCCCAGCCATCGGGGCAAAGCGCCGCTGATGGACAGGGTGAGCGCCGTGAGGGACAGCCCGATCACCAGGGTGAGGATGACCGCCTGCATGGCGGCAGCCTGCGCCCGCTCTTTGTTTTTTGCGCCGAGGGAGATCGAAATGCACGACAAAACACCCATGCTCGCGGCAAAGACCGGTGCACGCAGCAGCCAGACGGTGGTAGATGTCAGACCGACCGCAGCCGAAGCCTGCGCACCCAGGGCACCCACCTGTGCCGTATCGGCATACGACACCAGCGCGTACAGCAGTTCTTCCGTAACGGTAGGCCAGGCAAGATGGACGATGCGTCCCAAAAGTGCCCGATCCCGAAAGGCGTCTCTCAGATTGTTCAGCACAGACCGAGCTCCTTTCCAAAGAGTTTTCCATGCCTATCCTATCGGATTATCATGCAGCTTGTCAAGGCTTATTCACGAGGTTTTTTATGCGAGTCACCTTCAGCGAGCCCTTTCTGTTGGCCGTTTTTTTGACCTGCCTCCTGTGGGATGCCCGCTGGATGGGGCTATTGTGGATGGCCGCGGCGCTCCACGAGGCAGGACATTGGATCGCGCTCCGCCTTTTGGGCGCTGGGGTGAGCGCCCTGCGCTTTCGCCTTTCCGGACTGGAGATGGTCTATCCGGGGAGACAACTCTCCTACAGAGCGGAAGCGTGCGCCGCGCTGGCTGGGCCGGGGGCAAACCTCCTGTGCGCCGGTGTGCTGGCGGCTGTGGGAAGAACCCATCCGTTTCCCGGGCTGGAGCTGTTTTTGGGCTGTCATCTGGCGCTGGCGGCCTTCAATCTGCTGCCGGCACTGCCGCTGGACGGAGGTCGGGCGATGTCCGCCCTGTTGTGCGGCGCCTTTCCCCAGAGAGGGGAGCGCGCGGCCCTGTGGATCAGCGGAGCAGTGGGCCTTGCCCTCCTCGCGGCGGGGATGCGGCTTTTGCTGACTGCCCGCAATCCCACCCTTTTTGCGGCGGGAGGACTGATTTTCGGACAGGTTTTGCAAAAAATGCTTTACAGAGACGCAAAAACCGGATAAAATAAAAATTCAAGCTCTCATTGTGGAGGGATTCTGATATGAACGAAACGATCCGCGCCTGTCTGGAAAATGTGCGCAAGCCTGCGCGCTATACCGGCGGGGAATACAACGCGATCTATAAAGACAAAAAAGACGTGGACGTGCGCTTTGCCTTTTGCTTTCCCGATATCTATGAAATCGGCATGTCCCATCTGGGTTCCAAAATCCTGTACGGCCTTCTGAACAGCATGGACGGCGTGTGGTGCGAGCGCGCATATGCGCCCTTCCTCGATATGGAGGCCGAGATGCGCAAGCGCGGCCAGCCCCTATATGCGCTGGAAAGCGGCGACCCGGTGGGGGAGTTTGACATTCTCGGCTTTACCCTGCAGTACGAGATGAACTATACCGGCGTGCTCAATATGCTGGATCTGGCAGGCGTGCCTCTGCGTTCTTCCCAGCGGACAAGCCTGACTCCCCTGGTGGCGGCGGGCGGACCCTGCGTTTACAACGTGGAGCCCATGGCCGACTTTTTTGACCTGATCATGATCGGCGAGGGGGAGGAGATGTGGCCGGAGATCGTCGCCCTCTATCGCCGCGCCAGAGAAGCGGGCATGGACAAGCAGGCCTTTTTGCGGGAGGCGGCAAAGATCGGCGGGATCTATGTTCCCTCGCTCTATGACGTGATCTACACCGAGGACGGCAGGATCGCCTCGGTCACCCCCAAGGATACCGCTCCCGCTGTGGTAAAAAAGCGGGTGGTCAAGGACTTTGACAAATCCTACTATCCCGACAGGTTCATCGTCCCCTCCACCGAGATCGTCTTTGACCGGGCGATGGTGGAGCTGTTCCGGGGATGTCGCCGGGGATGCCGCTTTTGCCAGGCAGGCTACACCTATCGCCCCATCCGGGCAAAAAAGCCCGAAACGCTGGAAAAACAGGCAAAGGCACTCATCGCCTCCACCGGCTGGGACGAGGTCTCCCTCACCAGCCTCAGCTCCAGCGACTATCCCCATCTGGAAACCCTGTGCGAGTCGCTGGTGGACTATTTCGAGCCCATGCACGTCAGCCTCGCGCTGCCCTCGCTGCGGGCGGATTCCTTCAATCTGGATCTGGTGCAAAACATCCAGAAGGTGCGCAAAAGCGGCCTGACCTTTGCCCCCGAGGCGGGCACCCAGCGTCTGCGGGACGTCATCAACAAAAACCTCCGGGAGGAGGATCTGCTGGAGGCCTGCAAGGTGGCCTTTGCCGCCGGGTACAACGGGGTCAAGCTCTATTTCATGATGGGCCTGCCCACCGAGACCGACGAGGATCTTTTGGGCATCTCCCAGATCGTCCGCCATGTGATCGCCACCTTCCGGGAATACGGCAAAAACAAAGCCCGGGGTGTGCGGATCAATGTGGGCATCTCCATCTTTGTTCCCAAGGCGCAGACGCCTTTCCAGTGGCTGGGACAGATCTCCGAGGAGGAAGCCCAGCGCCGCAAGCAGATCTTGATGGACAGCCTCAAGATCAAAAACGTCACCTACAGCATCCACAATTACCAGACCAGCTTTTTGGAGGCGGTGCTGGCAAGAGGGGACAGAAAGCTTTCCGCCGTTCTGGTTCGTGCGTGGCAGCTGGGCTGCCGTCTGGACGGCTGGGACGAAAACTTCAATTTTGAGGCATGGATGCAGGCCTTTGCCGACTGCGGGATCGATCCCGCCTTTTACGCCAACCGGGAGCTTGCGTGGGAGGATATCCTCCCGTGGGAGCATATCTCCTCCGGCGTCACAAAGCGATATCTTTACAGCGAGCTGGAGCAGGCGAAAAAGGGGATCGCCACGCCCGACTGCAAGGCGGGCTGCCGCAACTGCGGTGCGCTCAGCCTGACGGGAGGAGGAAGATGCGATGTTTAAGGTGCGATTTTGCTTTGAAAAGCGGGACACCGCCGCCTATCTTTCCCATCTGGATCTGATGAAATGCTTTCAGCGCAGCTTCGTCCGGGCGGGCATTCCGGTAAAGTACTCTCAGGGCTTTAACCCCCACATTGAAATGTCGGTGGTGGTGCCTCTTTCCACCGGATATGAAACCGTGTGCGACCTGTGTGACCTGGAGCTGACCTGCGACGAGCTTCCTCAAGGCTTTGTCCCGTCGATCAATGGGGCGCTTCCCCGGGGGATGCGGGTGCTTTCCGCCGGAAAGGCCGATCGCCCGGTGAATCAGATCGGCTATTGCGCCTATCGGATCACCCTGCCCAAGGGGAATGAGAATGCCATGTCCGCTCTGTTCGATTCGCCCGTTTTGGTGGAAAAGCGCTCCAAGCGGGGGAGCAGGGAGGTGGACGTGCGGGACTATATCCGCGATCTTACCTTCCGCACAGAGGGGGAGAAGACCGTCTGCACCTGCATTTTGGCCGCAGGAAACGACCCGCTCAACCCCATGTATCTGGTAAAAGCCCTCAAATCTGCCGGGCTGACCCCGGAAGATGCCACAGCGCACTATCTCCGCACGGGAATTCTGGATCAAAATTGTCAAATTTTTTGGGAATAATCCTTGCATTTTCGTTTGGAGTATGGTATTATAATCAAGCATGTATTACGGGCGGTCCTCTGCCAATGTCAGGGCACGAACGCCTATGAGAAAGGAAAATTGGATTATGGATCTGATCAAGCACCTGACAGACGCGCAGCTGAAAGAGAACGCTGCCAATTTCAACATCGGCGATACCATTCGTGTACACGCCAAGATCAAGGAAGGCTCCCGCGAGAGAATCCAGGTCTTTGAGGGCACCGTCATTGCCAGAAAGCACGGCGGCATCCAGGAGACCGTCACCGTTCGCCGTATGTCTTACGGTGTAGGCGTGGAGAAAACCTTCCCCATCCATTCTCCCAACGTGGAGAAGTTTGAGGTCGTCAGAAAAGGTAAAGTCCGCCGCGCCAAGCTCTACTATCTGCGTGATCGCGTTGGTAAGGCCGCCAAAGTCAAAGAGGACATCTGAGTCTGACAAAATCGGAGGGACGGACTTCTTTCGTCCCTCTTATTTTTTCCCAAGGAGTGTGGGATATGGAAGACAGGAAAACCGAACGGGAGCCTGAGACTGCCGTACAAAGCAGGGGCAGCACGCAGAAAAGCGCTCCGAAGCATCTGAAGGAAGAGGACAGCAGCACTCCCGCAAAGGAGTTTTTCTTTTGGGCACAGGCGCTGACCGTTGTGCTCACCGTTCTGGTGTGCGTCAACACCTTTTTCCTGCGGCTTTCCGGCGTGGTGGGCTCCTCCATGTATGATACGCTGGAACAGCGGGATCAGGTGGTTTTGCAGATTGCGGGCTATGACGAGCCCCAGCGGGGCGATATCATTGTCTGCACCTCCGACGCCTTTGGCGGGGAGGCGCTGGTCAAGCGGGTCATCGCTCTGGAAGGGGACACCCTGGACATCGCCGCCGACGGTCACGTGATCCTCAACGGCGCCGTCCTCACCGAGCCTTATATCTACGAGCTGATCTCTCCCAACAAGCACGGCGATCAGGTGTACCCCTTCACCGTATCCGAGGGGCATGTCTTTGTCATGGGCGACAATCGCAACGGCAGCACCGACAGCCGTTGGCAGGACGTGGACGAGATCGACTGCGAGAGAGTGGTGGGCAAGGTGCTTTTCCGCGTCTGGCCGCTGAACAAGATCGGCGGTGTCCGGTGAGTAT
This sequence comes from Oscillospiraceae bacterium, assembly GCA_902797555.1. Taxonomy (GTDB): domain Bacteria; phylum Bacillota; class Clostridia; order Oscillospirales; family Butyricicoccaceae; genus UBA4644. The sequence goes on along the minus strand of CADBTM010000037.1, from coordinate 1,983 downwards.
CAATTGGTATCCCGGCCATATGGCCAAGACCCGTCGGGTCATGCAGGAGGATATGAAAAACATCGATCTGGTGTGCGAGCTCATCGACGCCCGCATCCCGCTGTCTTCCCGCAATCCCGATCTGGATCGCCTGTGCGCGGGCAAGCGCCGCATGCTGGTGCTCAACCGGGCGGATCAGGCCGATCCCGCCGCCACCGCAAGGTGGGCGGCGTGGTACCGCAAACAGGGGCTTACCGTTATGGAGGCCGACAGCAAAAAAGGCGGCTTTCAAAACACCTTCCGATCCTGCGCCCAAAGCGCCTGTGCCGATCTGATCGAGCGCCGTGCCGCAAAAGGGCAGCAGGGAAAAGCGGTCCGCATCATGATCATGGGCATCCCCAACGTGGGGAAGAGTTCGTTTATCAATCGTCTTTTGGGACGGAAATCCGCCGTTGCGGCGGACAAGCCGGGCGTGACCCGGGGAAAACAGTGGTTTTCTCTTTCCGGCGGATTTGATTTTATGGACACGCCGGGCATGCTCTGGCCGAAAATCGACACCGACGAGATGGGCTATCTGCTGGCCTTTACCGGAACGATCCGGGACGAGATCCTCGATCTGGAGGATCTGGCATGCAGGCTGATCGTTCAGCTGCAAACCGCTTCTCCCGAGGCGATTGTAAAGCGATATGGCATTACAGCTGTCAACGGGGATCAGCCCTACGAAACCCTCACCGAAATGGCGCAAAAGCGAGGCTTTTTGGCCGGACGGGGAGAGTATGACACCCTCCGCATGGCAAAGGTTTTTCTGGACGAGTTCCGCGGAGGCAAGCTGGGGCGCATCACGCTGGAACTCCCGCCTGAGGAAGCATAAATGTACGCTTTTGACGAGCAGTATCGGCAGGGGAGCGTTGCGGCTCTCTGCGGTGTGGACGAGGCGGGCTGCGGTCCGCTGGCGGGGTCGGTGTATGCCGCCGCCGTCATCCTCGATCCCGACGATCCCATCGAGGGGCTGAATGACTCCAAAAAGCTTTCGGAGAAAAAACGGGAAGCCCTCTATCCTCAGATCGTCTCCCGTGCCCGGGCGTGGGCTGTGGCCTATGCCACCGAGCAGGAGATCGACGAGATCAATATTTTACAGGCGCGCCTGCTGGCCATGCGCCGGGCAGTTTCCGCGCTGACGATCGTTCCCGATCTCATCCTTGTGGACGGCAATCGGGATCCAAAGCCGGAGCAGGCGCCCACCGTGCTGATTGTGGGCGGCGACGGAAAAAGCGCCTCGATCGCCGCGGCCTCCATTCTGGCCAAGGTCTCCCGGGATCGGGCGATGCTGGAGCTGGACAAGCTTTATCCCCAATACGCCTTTGCAAAGCACAAGGGGTATCCCACGGCGCTCCATGTGGAGCGTCTGCGGCAATACGGCGCATCTCCCGTCCATCGCAGGAGCTTTCTCAAAAAGATCCTGCCGGAGGAACAGCGATGAACACCTCCGAACGGGGCAGAGCGGGGGAGCAGCTTGCCGCCGACTATCTCGCCGGCAAGGGCTACCAGATCGTGGATCGCAACTATCACTGCCGCTGGGGCGAGCTTGACCTTGTGGCAAAGAAAGACGGTCTGATCGTTTTTGTGGAGGTCAAGCTGCGCCGGGACGACCGCTTTTCTTCCGCCATCGAGGCTGTCACATATCAAAAGCAGCGAAAGCTGCGTGCGGCGGCATCCATGTGGCTGGCGGAAAAAAGCTGTGACCTGCCCGCACGATTTGACGTGGTGGAGGTTTACACCGGAACCCGGCGGCTGCTTCATACGGAAAACGCATTTGACGCATCGATTTAAGGAAAAAGGAGCAGGAATGGCGCTTTATGTAATCGGCGATACCCATCTTTCCGAGGGCTGCGACAAGCCGATGGATGTTTTCGGCGGCGCGTGGCAGGGCTATCGGGAAAAGCTGCTGGACGGGCTTTCCGTTTTGCGGGATGAGGATGTTCTGCTGATTTGCGGCGATTTTTC
>CADBTM010000036.1 GCA_902797555.1 Oscillospiraceae bacterium | reverse complement strand
CAGGTGCGGGCGAGCCGGGTGAAAGCCGCTCCGCACATGGGGGAAAAGCTCCCTTGGAGCAGCAGCTCCCGGGCGCCCTCGGGCAGCTCGGGCTTTTGTGCCAGCGCGGCGGCGCCCGACGCGATATCCTCGGCGTCACAGTCCAGCTCCAGACGGGACAGCCCCCGCAGGCGGGTCTTGAAGGTGACCACCCCTCTGCCGTTTTCCCGGCGGAGGCGCAGCGTCCATTTGTTTTTGCGGATCAGACCCTGGGGGTCGGTATAATAGACGGTGCGCATGGCGATGCTGCGGGTCTCGCCCTGAGAGGGCAGCAGCTCCCCGTCAAAAAAAGCCCTTCGCCCGGCGGCGGGGTCGGGCGGACACAGCTTGATTTCCACTTCCATACCATCACCTCGGTTTTCTGCCTGCATTGTATCACAAAAGCCGTCCGGTATCAATTTTTCGGAGGGGTTTCTTTTGTAAAAATTTCATTTTTGGCTTTTCAAGGCGGAAGATAGCGTGTATAATATACTCAGATAAATATGTTTACAAAAAGAAATGTGGGGAGGATTTTTTATGCTGAATCGTGTGGTTGTAACCATCGACGGATTTGATTACACCGTCGTCTCCGAGGACGGAGAGGAGCACATCCGCAAGAGCGCCGCGCTGGTGGATCAGAACATCCGCGAGGTAAAGGCGGCCACCACCTTTTCCACCCTGACGGCCACCGTGCTGGCGGCCATGAACATCGCCGACAAATACTACAAGGCACAGGCCTCCACCGACGGTCTGCGGGTGCAGATCAAGGACTATGCCGAGGAATGCGCCAAGCTGCGTGCCGAGGTGGCCAAGCTGAAAAAAGAAGCGCGGAGAGGCTGAGCCGCATATGCCGATGGAACTGATGAGCCCCGCCGGCTCGATGGAGAGCGTCATCGCCGCCGTCCGCGGCGGAGCCGACGCCGTCTATTTCGGGACGGGGGACTTTAACGCGCGCCGCAACGCCAAAAACGTGGGCGACGACGAGCTGGGGGATACCCTGCGCTATTGCCGCCTGCGGGGGGTAAAGACCTATGTGACGGTGAATACGCTGGTCACCGACCGGGAGCTTTTGCGGGCAAAGGAGCTGATCCTGCGTCTCAACGAGCTGGGGGCGGACGCCCTCATCGTGCAGGATCTGGGCATGGCGCGGATGATCCGTGCGCTGGCGCCCGATCTGCCCATCCACGCCTCCACCCAGATGACGGTGCACAACATCGGCGGCGTGCTGGCGGTGCAAAAGCTGGGCTTTTCCCGGGTGGTGCTCTCCCGGGAGCTGCCCCTTCGGGAGATCGAGTTTATCTGCAAGCACAGCCCCATCGAGATCGAGGTCTTCGTTCACGGGGCGCTGTGCATGTGCTATTCCGGTCAGTGCTATCTTTCCGCCGCCATCGGCGGACGGTCGGGCAACCGGGGCCTGTGTGCCCAGCCCTGCCGCATGGCCTACAGCTTTTTCGGCGAGAGCCCCAGCCACCCCCTCAGTCTGAAGGATCTTTCTCTGGCAAACCATCTGGGCGAGCTGGAGGCGGCCGGCGTCCACACCCTCAAGATCGAGGGGCGGATGAAGCGCCCGGAATATGTGGCGCTGGTGACAAACGTCTATAAGCGCGCCATCACCGAACGCCGCGCCCCCACCGGGGAGGAAATGAAGCAGCTACAGGCCGTTTTTTCCAGAGACGGCTTTACCGACGGATATCTCACGGGAAAAAAGGGCAGCGCCATGTTCGGCACCCGGCAGGAGGACAACGGCCGGGAGGCCAAGGCGCTGTACAAGCAGGCGCAGGAACTGTACGTTCCCCAGCCCGAGCCGCCCTGCGTGCCGGTGCAGATGCGCTTTACCGCCCACGGGGGCGAGGAGATGCTTCTGGAGGCGGTGGATCGGGACGGATTCCGCTATGAATGCACCGGCCTGCCTGCCGAGCCTGCCGTGCGCCGTGCCACCACCGAGGACGAGATCCGCGCCTCCCTGTGCAAGACGGGGGGAACGGTCTTTTCGGCCCTCGAGCCGGAGATCGATCTGGAGGACGGCCTGCGTACCTCGGCCGCTGCGGTCAACGCCATGCGGCGGCAGTGTCTGGAGGGCCTGGCCACCGTCCGCCGTCAGCCCCCGGAGAGAAAGGTGGGCGAATGGCAGCCCGGTCTGCGCCGTCCCGCCTACGAGGGAAAGCCGGGCTGGATCTTTTCCTTCCTCTCGGCCGACCAGCTGACGGGCAACATCCTGCGGGCGCGGCCGGAGATGATCTGGCTCCCTCTGGGGGAGATCTGCTCCCATCTGGACATGATCACCGCGCTGGCGGGGCAGGGGCTGCGCTTTGCCGCCGTGCTGGACAGAGTGATTTTTGACCGGGAATGGCAGGGCGTCCTTGACAAGCTGAAGCAGATCAAGGCCGCCGGAATACACGATCTGGCGGTGACCAACATCGGCCAGCTTCCCATCGTGGGAATGATGGGATTTGCCCTCCACGGGGATTTCGGCCTCAACGTGATGAACGCCCAGACGGTCAAGGAGCTGCGGGGGCCGGGCCTCAGCTCGTGCACCCTGTCCTTCGAAATGAATCTGGCGCAGATCCGGGACACCAGCCTGACCATGGACGGCCAGATCATCGCCTACGGCCGCCTGCCGCTGATGATCACCGAAAACTGCATCACAAAACGCCACGGCGACGGCTGCGCCCGGGACGGCAAGGCCTGCGCCGGACGGAACAACGCCATCATCGACAAAACCGGGCGGAGCTTTCCCATCCGGCGGGAAACCGGATGCCGCTCTACCCTGTACAATGCGGAAAAGCTGTGGCTTGCCGACAAGCTGGACGAACTGAACGGTCTGGGCATGCGCTGGCTGCGCCTCAGCTTTACCACGGAAAATCCGAAAGAGATCGAGGCCGTTATCGAGGCCTATCAGAACGGGTCGGAGACCATGCCCGAGCGCTCCACCCGGGGACTGTATTATCGAGGTGTCCAATGAACGACAAAACCGACCTGACCCTGCGCCTTGCCCCCGTTGACCCCGCGGGGGAGCAGCCGGAGTTGCCCGCCTATCAGACGGCGGGCGCCGCCGCACGGGACGTGCGGGCGTGGCTGCCTCAGGGGGAGATGCGTCTTCCCGCGGACGGAAGGGCGCTGGTGCCCACCGGCATGAAGATCGCCGTGCCCGAGGGCTGGGCGGCGCTGGTGCTGGCGCGCAGCGGCCTCGCCGCAAAAAGCGGCATCACCCTTTCCAACGGGGTGGGGCTCATCGATTCGGACTATCGGGGCGAGCTCAAGGTGGCCATGGTCAACCTGTCCCAGGAGGACTTTGTCATCCGCCACGGGGACCGCGTGGCGCAGCTGATGCTGGTGCCCGCCGCCCGCTATGCCGTGGAATGGGTGGAGACGCTGGACGAAACCGCCCGGGGCGAGGGCGGCTTTGGCAGCACGAAAATCAACGAAAACTGACAGCCGGAAGGAACAAACATGATCATCCTTGCGTCCCAATCTCCCCGCAGACGGGAGCTGATGAAGCACATCACGGAAGAGTTTCTCGTCCGCCCCACCGGGTGCGACGAGCATTTGTGCTGCCCCGATCCGGTGGAGCATGTGCGCCTGCTGGCACTGCGCAAGGCGGAGGCCGCCGTGAAAGAGCACGCTCCCGGGGAGAATGACGCCGTGGTGGCCGCCGATACGGTGGTGTTTCTGGACGGCAGGATCCTGGAAAAGCCCGCCGACGAGGAGGATGCCCGCGCCATGCTGCGCGCCCTCTCGGGACGGGAAAACACCGTGTGCACCGGGGTGGCCGTGGCCTTTCGGGGCGAGCTCCGCTCCTTTACCCGCCAGACCAAGGTGCGCTTTTACCGGCTGACCGAGGACGAGATCGAGGCTTATGTCCGCTCGGGCGAGCCCATGGACAAGGCGGGCGCCTATGCCATTCAGGGGCTGGGCGCGCTGTTGGTGCGGGAGATCGAGGGAGACTATTTCAACGTGGTGGGTCTGCCTGTGGCGCCCCTTGCCCGCCTGCTGCGGGAGATGGGCGTTCCCATAAAGGGGGTGGGACAGTGAAGCTGATGCGATCCAAGCTGTTCTGGTTTGCGGTGCTGCTGGTGCTCATCTGTCTTACCATGATGATCTATTCTGCCGCCACCGGCAAGCGCACCTTTTTGACCGACGTCACCGCCGCCGTGGTGACCCCGCTGCAGAATGGAGTCTCCAAGGGGGCAGACAAGGTGTCCGACCTGTTCGGGTATTTTTATCGCTACAGCGCCCTCCAGCGGGAAAATGAAGAGCTCAAGCAGGAACTGGACAAATACAAGGCGCTGGAAAACCAGTATTACGAGGCCGTCAGCCAGAACGGCGCCCTGCGGGAGGCCGCGGGCATCAAGGCCAAGCGGGCGGAGTTTGAGCTGGAGGTTTGTTCGGTGGTTTCGGTGGCGGGCAGCGGCTTTCAAAGCGCTCTCACCCTCAGCCGGGGCAGCCTTTCGGGCATCGAAGAGGGCGATCCCGTCATCACCGGAAAGGGTCTGGTGGGCTATGTTTCCGAGGTGGGACTCACCTCGTGTACGGTGACCACCGTCATCAACACCAATTTTACCGCCTCGGCGGTGATCTCCCGTTCCCGGGAGGTGGTGTCGGTGCAGGGCAATTTTGAGCTGGCCGCCGACGGCCTGCTGAAGATCCCCTATCTGGAGGAGACCACCAATCTTCACGAGGGCGACGCCGTTGTCACCAGCGGCGGCAACTACCCTCCCGACCTGATCGTGGGCTATGTCACCGAGGTGCAGCCCGAGCGTCACGGCATCAGCTGGTATGCCGCCGTGCGCCCCGCCGTCAAGGCCGAAGGCCTGAGCACGGTGTTTGTCATCAAATCCTTTGAAGTGGAGGACTGAAATGTTCCACATCCGTTCCCAGCGCAACGCGGTTTGGAAATACGGCAGCTACGCCCTGCTGATGCTGGGCTTGTTTCTGCTGCAATCCTCCCGGGGAACGGGGCTGCGGCTGTGGGGCGGCGCATGGAATATGCTGCCCTTTTTCGTGGCGTCGGCGGCGCTGCTGGAGGGACCCTATGTGGGCGGGAGCTTTGGCTTTGCCTGCGGGCTGCTGCTGGCGGTCAACACCACCGTGCTGGAGGGGCTTTCCGCCCTGCTGCTGACGGTGTTCGGCGTGCTTTTCGGACTGTTCGGCGCGTACTATCTGCGCCCGGTGCTGCTTTCCGCCCTGACGGGCGGACTGGTGTGCATGGGGACGCAGGCGGTGCTGCGCTATCTTTTTTTGGAGATGCTGGTCTACGGTGCCCATATCACCATGGCGCTCAAGCAATTTGCCGGCGAGCTGGTGCTCGCCGTGCTCCCGGGCGTGCTGATCTGGCTGGTCATGGAGGCCATCCATCGCCGCTTTACGGAGGAGAACACATGAAGACCCGTACCGTGCGCGTCAGCGCGCTGGTGCTGACCATGGCGCTCATCCTCGGGGTGATGCTGTACAGGCTGATCCAGCTCCAGCTCATCCGGGGCAGCCAGCCGGTGGCGCAGGCCGTTTCCAACATCACCCGGAAATATACCGAGCCCGCCTCCCGGGGGGAGATCCTGGACAGAAACGGCAAGGTTCTGGCGGGAAACGCCCTGGGCTTTTCGGTGCAGGCCGACTATTATCGGTGGGAAAAGCAGGATCAGAACGACACCCTGCTGCTGCTGTGGTCGATCCTCGATCAGGCGGGGGTGGCGTGTGAGGACGTGCTCCCGCTGAGCATGGGCTGGCCGACGGTCTATACCTATGCCACGCTGGAGGGCGGCGAAGGCCGCCGTCTGGCAAAGTTTATGGACGAGCGGGGCTGGGGCAGCCCGGAGGAGATCACCCCCGGACGGCTGTTCAACCTGCTTTGCGACCATTACGGCGTCAGCGGCACGCTGACCCTCGACCAGCGGCGGGCGGTGGTCGGCATGCGCTATTATCTGGACGACCATCAGTTTTCCGCCTACAATTCGCCCCTGACGCTGGCCTCCGGCCTGAACACCGCCACGGTGGCAAAGATCTCGGAATACGGCAACGACCTGCCGGGGGTAGAGATCCAGGTGACCGACAGCCGGGAATATCCCACCGCCTCGGCCGCCCACATTCTGGGGCGGGTGGCGGCCATCAACGCCGACGAATATGCCGAGCTCAAGTCGGAGGGCTATGGTCTCACCGACCGCATCGGCAAGGACGGAATGGAGCGCGCTCTCGAAAGCTGGCTGCGGGGGGTGGACGGCACCCGGGTGGTGGAGGTGAACAGTCACACCGGCGACGTGGTCACCGAATATATGGTGGAGGACACCCAGCCGGGCAAGGACTGCTATCTCACCATCGATCTGAAGCTGCAGCAGCGGGTGGAGGAGGCTCTGGCCGAAACGCTGGAGGGCATCCGCATCAAGGGAGAAAACTCCCGCACCGGCGACGGCGCCGACGTGGAGGGTGGCGCGGCGGTGGTGATCGACGTCAACACCGGCGAGATCCTCGCCATGGCCAGCTGGCCGACCTACAGCCTTTCCACCTATGCTTCCGACCTGCGGGACAATCTGGAAAACCCGCTGGCGCCCTTCCTCAACCGGGCGGTGCAAAGCGCCTATTCTCCCGGCTCCACCTTCAAGATGTGCACCTCGGTGGCGGCGCTGGAGGAGGGTATCATCACCCCACGGACAAAGATCGTGGACAAGGGCATTTACGACCGCTATGCCGACTACCAGCCCCGGTGCTGGATCTATCGCCAATACGGCCGCACCCACGGCAGCATCAACGTCAGCGACGCGCTGAAATATTCCTGCAACTACTTTTTCTATGAAATGGGCTTCCAGCTGGGCATCGAGCGGCTGGATAGCTACGCCTCCCAGTTCGGTTTGGGACAGAAGACGGGCATCGAGCTGCAAAACGAGCGCGCCGGCATCCTCGCGGGACCCGAAGAGCGGGAAGCCCGGGGCGGCGAGCAGTGGTGGCCTGCGGATACGCTGATGGCCGCCATCGGACAGGGCGACCACCAGTTTACCCCGGTGCAGCTGGCCAGCTATGTGGCCACCGTGGTCAACGGCGGCACCCGCTATCGCCCCCATCTGCTGAAAAGGGTCGCCGAGCACACCGACGGACAGATCGTGGCGGAGCAGGAGCCCGAGATCATCAATCAGGTCTCCATATCCCCCGAAACGCTGGAGGCGGTGAAAAAGGGCATGCTGGGCGTGGTCACCGAGGACGGCACCGCCAGCAGCTATTTTGTGGGCTTTCCCATTTCGGTGGGCGGCAAAACCGGCTCCGCCCAGATGACCAATCACAGCGCCACAGGCGTGTTTGTCTCCTTCGCCCCCTACGACGATCCTCAGGTCGCCGTGTGTGTGGTGGGGGAGTACGCCTCCTCCGGCGGCAGCCTCGCCCCGGTGGCCATCGCCGCCTATGACGAGTATTTCGGACTGGGTCTCAAGGCGGCACAGCAGGCGGCAGGACAATAAAACTGGCATTCTATTACAAGTTTGTGACATTTTTCAGATTTTACTTGAGTATTTTGACGAAATAGGCTATACTAGTACAATCAGGTATCCTGGACTGGATTTTTGATGCAGAGGGAGGCGTGGAGCGCTGTGGGCACGGTAATTGCGGTCGCGTCCGGCAAGGGCGGAACGGGCAAAACGGCCTTTTGCGCCAATGTGGCGCTCTCTCTGTGTGCCTTGGGGGAAAAGGTGCTGCTCATCGACGCCGATGTGGGGCTGCGCAGTCTGGACATGGTGCTGGGCATGACCGATTCTCTCCTGTTTTCCTACGGCGACGTGATCCGCGGCACGGCCACCCTCAAGGAGGCCGCCGTACCCCATCCGCAGGCAGGTGGTCTGCGGGTACTCACCGCACCCGGCGAGCCCACGGAAGAGGGCAGCTTTTCCCGGGAGGAGATCGGAGCATTGCTGGACCGCGCCCGGGAGCATTTTACCTACATCCTGGTGGACTGCGCTGCCGGACTGGGCAAGGACGTCATCTCCTTTGCCGTCGAGGCCGATCGCGTCGTGCTGGTCTCCACCTCCGATTATACCGCGCTGCGGAGCGCCAACCGGACGGCGGGGCTGCTCAACGAGGAAGGACAGGAGAATTGCGCCATCGTGGTCAACCGGCTGCGCCCGGGAATGATCCGTGCAGGGGACACCGCCAACGTGGATCGGGCCATGAACGCCACCGGCCTTTCTCTGCTGGGTGTGGTGCCCGAGGATGAAAGCGTCATCGCCGCGGGCAACCGTGGCGTCATTCTGGCGGCCGAGTGCTACGGCGCCGCCGCGCAAGCCTACGTCAACATCGCAAAGCGCCTGCAGGGGAAGCGGGTGCGGCTGCTCAAAAACGTCCCCGGAAGATGGGATAGTTAAAGTCAGAGATTAGAGATAGAGGGAGGGCATTTGTGTATGAACATCGCCATCATTGCGCAAAACCGGAAAAAAGAGCTTATGGTGCAGTTTTGCATCGCCTACTGCGGGCTGCTTGCCAAGCATAAGCTGTGCGCCACCGCCACCACCGGCAAGATGATCATGGACGCCACCGGACTGAAGATCGATTGCCTG
>CADBTM010000035.1 GCA_902797555.1 Oscillospiraceae bacterium | reverse complement strand
TTGAGGACTTCCTGCAGATAATAGACAGCGCCGTAACCGGTAGCTTCGGGACGGATCAGGGAGCCGCCGTAGCTGAAGCCCTTGCCGGTGAGAACACCGTTCTCCCAAACAGCCTTGATGCGCTTGTACTGGCCATACAGGAAGCCGATCTCGCGGCCGCCGACGCCGATATCACCGGCGGGAACGTCCACGTCGGGTCCGATGTGACGCCACAGCTCGGTCATAAAGGCCTGGCAGAAGCGCATAACTTCCATATCGGACTTGCCGATGGGGCTGAAGTCGGAGCCGCCCTTGCCGCCGCCGATGGGCAGAGAGGTCAGGCTGTTCTTGAAGGTCTGCTCGAAGCCCAGGAACTTCATGGTGTCCAGGGTCACGTCGCTGGCGAAGCGCAGGCCGCCCTTGTAGGGTCCGATGGCGCTGTTGAACTGAACGCGGAAGCCGCGGTTGACGTGGGGCTTGCCGGCATCGTCCACCCAAGTGACACGGAACTGGATCTGACGATCGGGCTCGGTCATTCTCTCCAGAACGGCGTACTTCTCGTACAGGTCGGAGTTCTTCTCAACGATGGGCACCAGAGAATCGAAGACCTCTTCGACGGTCTGCAGGAACAGCTTCTCGTGGGGATTGCGAGCCTTGACTTCTTCAAGGACTCTCTGCATGTAAGCATTCATTGCGGAATTACCTCCCAATAAAAAATTACAATATTTTCGGACGGACGCACGGTCCGCACTCCTACAAGAATATCTTAATTCTACCGATTTCAAAAGTCAAGCCTTTTCCCCTGTGATTATCTCCGATTAAACGAATTATCTTTTCTTTTTTTGGCGCTTTTTACCCAAAATTTCGGAAGTCGGTCGTTTTATCCAAAGGATTTTTCGATATTAGCGCTTTATTTTGCTAAATTGCCCCTTGTTTTTTTCGGTTTTCCCCATTAGAATGAAATCCATATTTTCCGGACAAGGGGGCATTTTCATGCAAGGCCGGCTTTTGTTTCCCGAGGGCTATCGCCCCCGGCTGACCCTGCGGGACACCCAGCGGGGCATCAAGATCATCAAGGACAACTTTGAGCGGTATCTGGCGGTGGCGCTCAATCTGGAGCGGGTGTCGGCGCCGCTGTTCGTCACGCCGGAGAGCGGCTTCAACGACAATCTGAACGGCGTGGAGCGCCCCGTGCAGTTCGATCTTCTGGCCACCGGGCGGGACGTTCAGGTGGTGCAGTCGCTGGCAAAGTGGAAGCGCTGGGCGCTGGGGCACTATGGCTTTGAGCCCGGACGGGGGCTGTACACCGACATGAACGCCATCCGCCGGGACGAGGAGCCGGACAACCTCCATTCGGTGTATGTGGATCAGTGGGACTGGGAAAAGGTCATCCTCCGGGAGGAGCGGACGCAGGAATATCTTTTCCGCACCGTGCGGGACATCTACGGCGCCGTCAAGCAGACCGCCCGCACCGCCTGCTACGAGTTTCCCGCCATCGACTTTCCTCTGGCGGAGGACATCTTTTTCGTCACCGCGCAGGAGCTGGAGGACGTCTGGCCGGACAAGACCCCCAAGGAGCGGGAAAACGCCATCTGCCGGGAAAAGCGTTCGGTCTTTGTCACGGGGATCGGCGGCGCCCTGCGCAGCGGACAGCCGCACGACGGGCGCGCTCCCGACTATGACGACTGGACGCTCAACGGGGACATTCTGGTGTGGAACGACGTGCTCGGGATGGCCTTTGAGCTGTCGTCCATGGGCATCCGGGTGGACGAGGGCGCGCTGCGCGCCCAGTTGGATGCGGCAGGCTGTCCGGAGCGGGCGGAGCTGGCCTTTCACCGGGCGCTGCTGGCGGGAGAGCTGCCCTGCACCATCGGGGGCGGCATCGGACAGTCCCGTCTGTGCATGCTCATGCTGCGCTGCGCCCACATCGGTGAGGTGCAGGCCTCGGTGTGGCCGGAGGACATGGTGCGCGCCTGTCGGGAGCATTCGATTTTCCTGCTGTAAGCCTTGCCATTTTCCCCGATCTCGGGTATAATACTCCCAAACGCAAAGGGGGATGGTTTTTATGGTGATCCGCAAGGAGGATATGCGCCTGCAGGTGCGGGACAATGTGCGGGGCGGCCCCGGCCGTCTGGAAAACCGGCACATTCTGGAGAAGGAGGCCATGTTCGGCTCGGCTACGCTGCTGACGGAGTTTTATTTTGACCCCGGCGACGGCATCGGCCCCCACGTCCACGGCGACGATGCGGAGGTCTATTACATGCTGGAGGGCGAGCTCACCCTCAACGAGGACGGCAAGGAGACCGTGCTTCGTCCCGGCGACGCCTCCTACGCCCATTCGGGCGTTTCTCACAGCATCGTCAACAAAACGGACAAGCCCGCCCGGATGCTGGCGCTCATCCTGACCGTGTGATACAAAAAAGAAAATTGCCCACCGGCGATGCCGGTGGGCGTTTTTTATTTGTGGAACAGTTTTTTGGTCTGGTAGTTTGGCTCGCAGGTGAGGTGGATGCCCAATTTTCGATAGGTGTCGGCGTCCACCGG
>CADBTM010000034.1 GCA_902797555.1 Oscillospiraceae bacterium | reverse complement strand
TATCCTCCAGCGTGATACCCTCCAATCCGAGCACCTGCTGCACCTCCTGAAAATGGGGCATCATCTCTTCGGTTTGCAGCAAGAATCGCTTCATTTCAAAGAGCTCGATCTCGTTGAGGGCAGCCTCGCCGCACTTGAGCGCTGTGGCGCGGATGTTCTTGGAGCACATCAGAACACGAAGCATGCGGTTGAGGGATTTTTCGCAGTCCCCCTCCCTGTCCATTACCTTCTTGACATTGTTCAGCTGACGGATCAGTTCTGGTTTTTCAGACGGTGTAAAGGGCTTGAGCTTTTTCACCCGTTCCTCGCCGTAGGGCGAGCAGGGGCGCAGCAGATCCAACACATACTGAAACCCGATATTCTCTTTCTGAGTAAAATTCAAAGCGATCATAAAGATTCATCCTCCACATTGATGACGGGGATAGAGACCCTGCGCTGCATGCGATCCATCAGTTCGTCCTTGTCAAAATGAAATCCGTAAGCGGAGAAAGGATTGACGGTCACAGCCACCAGATTGACGTTTTCCAGCACCCGCAGTGTGACGCCGCGAATGCCGATCTTGTCGTAATTGTCCCGCTTCAAAAGGATCTTGCTGCTGTCCCGCACCACAAAGGTCATGCCCTTGATGGGTGCGCTGGACATGAGCAGCGGACGCATCAGGCCATCGGACATGGCGCCGCCGAAAAAGACGGTTTTAGTCCCCTTTGCCTCCTTTTGCCGCAGGCCGTCCTCCAGCGTCATTCCCGCAGGGAGCTGCCATGCTCCGTCATCCGAAAAAAGCACTGTTCCACGGAAATCGTCGTCCAGTTCCCGAATGCGCGATGCAACAGAAGCATTCTCAAGTTCGGGAAGGGTGAGCACCTCACAGACGTGACCGGTGTCCTCGATGACGGTTTCGATATTCTTGTTGTACGAAGCTCCCGTGCAAAGCACCGTTGCCTCAGTGACGCTGCGGCTGCACAGCGTTTTTCGGCTGAGCGCACCGTCGATAAGGATCAGGTCTGCGCCAAAAGAGAAGAAGGTCTCGTTCAGACGGGAAAGCTGCTTGGTGATGGACGGGCCTGCAAGCTGGATATTTCCGTCGCTTCTCGCCCGCAGCACCACCACGTCGCCCATGGGCGTGCTGACGCCGGTGGTCTCCAGAATCTCCCGGGTCACGTCGCAGTGATGGAGGATCAGCTCGGAAGCCGTTGCCACCAGCGTGCCTTCGGCCACATGGATGCCGGGCTTTTTCGTTCCGGTGACCAGATCCTTGTCCTCGCCGTCCCGTCCGATGGAGGTCAGAGCAATGGTTTGCCCATTTCCGGCCACCTCACGGATGATCTTGTTCAAAACCGTGGTTTTTCCGGCGTTTTTACACATACCGATGATCGAAACCGATCGGTATGGCCGGATCAGTTGACTGAGCGTGGGCTTCATCCGCGCCCTCCTTCCCCATTTTCTATTGCGTCCAGCACATCCACAAGGATGGTGTTGGACACCAAAAAACCTTTTGCGGTAAAATGCCAGCGATCCCCGAACCGCTGGACATATTGGTTTTCCAAATAAGGCCGCAGCACATCGGCAACGGGCGCAAAGGATTTACCGAAGCGGGCACAGTAGTCCCCTTCGGACACGCCTTCTGCCGTGCGCAGCGACAGCATCAGGTATTCGTCTTCCCTGCTGCCCGTTTCATCGTCTTCGGACAAGGGCGTTTGCCACCCACCCGAAAGATACTTTGGAATGCTGTCGGTTTGATAATACCGCCTGCCTCGGAAAAAGCTGTGTGCTCCACAGCCAAAGCCGAGGTAATCGGTGAGATGCCAATATTTTTGATTGTGGCGGGAGCGATAGCCCTCTTGCGCAAAGTTGGAGATCTCGTATTGCGCATAGCCTTTCTGTGACAGGCGCTCCACCATGGCCAAATACATATCGGCCTGTGTGTCGTCGTCAGGACAGGACGGATTTTTCCGATACAGGGGCGTCCCCTCCTCCAGCTTGAGGGCATAGCAGGAAATATGCTTTGGCGCAAGGGCGCAGATCGCATCCACGCTGCGCATCCATCGTTCCATGCTCTGCCCCGGGAGGCCGTACATCAAATCAAGAGAGATATTGTCGGTGCACAGCTTGCGGCAAAGACGCACGGCTTCCTGTGCACGGGAAAAGTCGTGAAGACGGCCGATCGCTTTCAGCTCGCCGTCATCTGCAGACTGTACACCCATGGAGATCCGGTTGACGCCTGCAGCATGCAGCGCGAGAAAAAGCGCTTTGTCGGCGCTTTCCGGGTTGACCTCCACCGTGATTTCGGTATCTGCCTGAAGATCAAAGCAGGAGCGGACACAGGAAAGCACTTGTGAAAGCCGCTTCCCGCCAAAAACCGACGGCGTCCCGCCGCCGATATAGACCGTGTCGACGGATACTCTGCCTTCCCTTGCGGAAACATCCCGCATGTGCTCGGTCAAGGCGGAAAGATAGCTGTCCATAAGCGCTCCGTCCCACGCGGCGGTAGAACAAAAATCGCAATAATCGCACCGCTTTTTGCAAAACGGGATGTGGAGATACACGCCAGGCAGCTGAGAATTATTCTTCATCCAGCCGCAAAACCGCCATAAACGCCTCGGTGGGCACCTGTACGGTGCCGAGAGAACGCATTTTCTTTTTGCCTTCCTTCTGCTTTTCCAGCAGCTTTTTCTTTCGGGTGATATCACCGCCGTAGCACTTGGCAAGAACGTCCTTGCGCAGCGCCTTGACAGTCTCTCGGGCG
>CADBTM010000033.1 GCA_902797555.1 Oscillospiraceae bacterium | reverse complement strand
CTCATCCGTGTTCGCCTTCTCGATTCCCTTTGCCTTCACGATGCCAAGTCGGTTTTTATATTACTGCCTTATGCACCGTATCCGAAAGGCAAGCGGTTTTCTCTTTTTGCTTTTTACAGCGCGTATTTCCGGTTGTATTCGTCGTAGATCTCGTTGAAATTGCTGTTGCCGTATTTGACGCCGTTGAGGTATTTGTGGGTGTCAAAGCTGTTGTGCTCCACCTCGATGATGGCGACGGCCACGTTGGAGCAGTGGTCGGAGATACGCTCATAATTGTTGAGCAGATCGGACAGGATAAAGCCGCCCTCGATGGTGCAGGTGCCCCGCTGAAGACGGCGCACGTGGTTGTCCTTGATCTCGGCGGTGAGCCGGTCGATCACCTGCTCCAGCGGCTCCACCTGTGTGGCCATGGCCACGTCGTTGGATTCATAGGCTTGGGTGGTGATGAGCAAAATCTCCTCCAACGCCCGGGTGAGCACGGCCACCTCCTTTTCGGCGGCGGGGGAAAAGCGGATGTTCTTGTCGTGGAGCTCCTTTGCCACCTTGAGCAGATTGACCGCGTGGTCGCCCAAGCGCTCAAAATCGCCGATGGCGTGGAGGATCTTGGATGCGATCTGGCTGTCCTGACTGGACAGCGCCTGACTGGACAGCTTGACCAGATAGGTGCTCAGCTTGTCCTCATATCGGTCGAGGGAATCCTCGGCCTCCATCACCCGGGCGGCCACCTCCACGTCGTAATGGTGGAAGAGGCTGATGCTGTCCTGCAGGATCAAGAAGGCCTGGGCGCACATCCGCTTGGACACGTTGTAGGCTTCCGCTACCGCCACCGAGGGCGAGCGGAGCAGCAGGTCGTCCAGCATCATGATGTCCTCCTGCTTTTTCTCCTCCTTCTTTTCCTTGACCAGACGCTCGGTGAGGGCGACCAGCTTGCCGGAGAAGGGCATGAGCAGGGCGGTGGTGAGCAGATTGAAGATGGTGTGGATGAGAGCGATGTTCCACGGGGTGACGTAGGCCGTCACAAAGCTCCAGCGGAAGGCGGCGTTGAGCGCCTCAAATCCGGCGAGGCACAGGATGGTGCCCACGATCTTGATGGAAATGTGGAGCACGGCCACCCGCTTTGCCTTTGTGGTGGTGCCGATGCACGAGATCAGCGAGGTGGCGCAGGTGCCGATGTTCAGGCCCATAACGATGGGGATGGCCATGCCCCATGTGACGATGCCCGTCATGGAGAAGGCCTGCAAAATGGCGATGGTGGCCGCCGAGCTCTGAATGACAGCGGTGAACAGCGTGCCGATGAGCACGCCCACCAGAGGATTGCTGAACTGCATCAGCAGCGACTGAAACTCGGGCATATCGGCCAGCGGACTGACGGCGGAGGACATCATCTCCATGCCGTACATCAGCACGGCAAAGCCCACAAAGGCGGTGCCGATGCTCTTTTTCCGATCCTTTTTGGAAAACATGATGAGCAAAATGCCCACAAAGGCGAGGATCGGAGAGAAGTTCTTGGGTTTGAGCATCTGCAGCCACAGCACGTCGGTCTGGATGCCCGAAAGAGAGGTGATCCACGCGGTAAAGGTGGTGCCGATGTTGGCGCCGAAGATCACATTGACCGTCTGGGAAAACTGCAGGATGCCCGAATTGACCAGACCCACCAGCATGACGGTGGTGGCCGACGAGCTCTGCACCGCGATGGTGATGGCCGCACCCAGAAACAGGCTGAGGAAGGGGTTCGCCGTCAGCCGGTGGAGCATATCCTCCAGCTTGCCGCCCGCCATTTTTTCCAGACTGCCCGACATGACGTTCATGCCGAAGAGGAAAAAGGTCAGGCCGCCGATGAGGGTGATCCCGGAAAAGAAATCCATATCCCGCCTCCTGATTACACAATGATACAAGTATCAGTTTACGGCGCTCCTGTTAAATCCGCAAGGGCGCTGTGTTAAATCCCGGTTAAATCTTGACGCAAATCCCCCATTATGCTATGTTTTTTTCAGAGAAACCCACCGGGAAAGGGCTTGTGTTCTGTGTCCAAAAAGAAAAAAGCGGCTTGCGCCGCTTTTTTCATTTCTGTTTTTGCTCTCCTTTTCCCGATTCTGGAGTCAGCCCTCCCGGAATCGGATGCGAAGAATGCGCATCGCCACCACGCTGTCGCACATGCGGAGGAGCAGCTTGTGCAGCGGGGACAAGACGGGATAGATATCCCGATAGCCCCGCATATAGCTGCGGCTCGTCACCTCGGCAAAGCGGGGCTCCCACGCGCGGAGGTCGTCCTTTTTTTCCAGCGAGAAATAGGCCCGGACATCGGTGATGCCCGCCTCCTTGAGCCACGTGCCCCGCATCAGCTTTGCGCCCCGACGGTTGCAGGCGTCAAACACCACCACCCCACCGGGAAACCGGGCGGACATGGCGGAAAAGAGCTCCTGCACCTGCCGGGTTTTGAAATAGTAAAAGACACCCGCCGCGAAAAACACCGCGCCATGCGTGCCGTCGATGTGCTCCATCCACGAAAAATCGTTGAGGTCGCAGGAAAGGTTTTCCTCCCGCTCTCCCGGGGGAAGGAGCTGGTTCCGGATGGCGATGACGTCGGGCAGGTCGATGTTGTAGCCCCGGCAGGTGCCGTTGTCCACCGCGGAAAAGGTGTCGTCCAGCCCGCAGCCCAGATTGACCACCGCCGCCTGGGGGTGGGTGTTGAGATAGTTGCACACCTCCCAGCGCAGGTCATAGTGCCGCTGCGCCACCTCCAGCGCGCCGAACAGCCCGACGGCGCTTTCCATCTCCCGTTTCTTGGCGTCAAAATCATAGTCCAGCATGGCGCACAGCCGCGCCGCCTCCGGATCGGCCAGCAGATCGGGGTAGTGCTCGCTGCAGATCTTTCGGGCAAAGAGGGGGATGACCAGCGTCTCCTGCACGGTATTTTCTTCAATATGGTAGCCCATAGTGTCCTCCGTATGAAAGTTAGTCTTGGTTAACCTCAGTATATCCCACTTTTTTCCTCCCGTCAATACAAACCGAAAAAAGCCGCATCCCCAAAGCATTGCGGCAGGGGCGGGGCTGTGGTATACTGGCATCAGAAGGGAGCGTTGTCTATGAATCACACGGAAAAACGTCTGTACCTCATCCGCGCGCTGGCAAGCGAGCAGCCCCGCTTTGCCTCGCTGCCCATCCCCCGGGACGCGGCAGAGCAAAAGCGTCTTTTGCGTTCGCTGATGAACGTGCGCATGCCCGCCCCCATCGGCGACGAGTTTCTCCGGGTGCAGGACGAATATTTGCAGGAGGCCATCGCGGAAAAGGGGATCACCCGGCTGGCAGACCTGACCCCGATGGCCGACGGCCTGTATCTGTGGAAAGGGGATATCACCCTGCTGGAGTGCGACGCCATCGTCAACGCCGCCAACAGCGGCATGACCGGCTGCTATCAGCCCTGCCACGGGTGTATCGACAACCCGATGCTGAACTGAATCACACACTTTGCGTAAATATCATACGTAGAGACATACGAACATTACTGGAGTTGGCAGTTT
>CADBTM010000032.1 GCA_902797555.1 Oscillospiraceae bacterium | reverse complement strand
TTGGCGATGACCACCACGTCGGGATCCTTGCCGCAGCGCTCCTTGAACTGGTGTCCCAGCTCCCAGCCCAGCGTCTCCACGCCGCCCACGCCGAAGGCGCTGTACAGGGAGGCGTTGAAATAGCCGGTGTCTTCCAGCATCAGAAGGGTCTCGTAGAACAGCTCGGGTCCGACAGTGAGCTGCAGGACCTCTGCACCCAGTGCCTCGCACTTGCGGGCCCTTTCCACGATCTCGGGCTCACCCATGCCCTTGGAGTCGTAGCACTCCTGCACGATGATGCACTTCAGCCCCTGCATGGCGGCCTGAGAGGCCACGGCGGCGCCGTAGTTGCCCGAGGTGGCGGCCACAACGCCCTTATAGCCCAGCTTTTTGGCGTGATAGACCGAGGTGGCGGCGCGGCGCTCTTTGAAGGAGCCCGCGGGGTTGGAGGCTTCGTCCTTGACGAAGATGCGGGCGCCCTTGCCGGGAGCGGCGCACTTTCTGGCCAGAGCGGTCAGATTGTGCAGCTCGAAGATTGGGGTGTTGCCCACGTTGTACTGTCTCTGGATGCGGATGTGATCCTCCAGAGAATAGCCGGTGTCATTCATCAGCGCCTCATAGTCAAAGGCGATGCCTTCCCGCTCGTATTTGCTGTAGTCCATGCCCACAGCGTCGCGGATGATGTCGGTTTTCCGGCCGGTGACGGCCGCGTAGCTTCTATCCTTGCTCATGCTTCTTCCCCCTCAAACAGGGCACCGCGCAGGATGCCGTCGATCTGCAGGATTTCCGGGACGTACTCGCCGTAATTGAGCGCGTAGCAGGGCTTTTCTTCGATCAGTCTGCCGGTCTCCAGCCGTCCAACCACCGTTTTGACGGTGACGGTGTCGCCGATCTGCGCGCTCTCATCCTGCAAAAAGCCTTTTACCCACATTTCCAGCGGGACGTTTTTCGTGTCCTCCGGCAGCTTGCCGGTGCGCTCCTCCGGAAGAAGGATGTTCCGGTGGATGCGGACGTAATCATTTTTCTTAGCCACTTCATCCAGTCCTTTCTGTTGCTCGGGGACGAACAAAGTTCGCCCCCGAAGGATCCATATTTATTTGACGATCTTCTTGTCGGGGTCGATGCGGTCACGCATGTCGCCCATGATGGCGCGGGGCACGGGCAGGGTCAGCATGGTGTGCAGACCGGGAGCGGCGTTGATGACCTGAGGGATCATGTTGGCGCACATGGCAATGGTGCCGATGCCGCCGTCGATCTCGGGAGAGTTGACCATATTGACGTTGGGGGTGCCCTTGATGATCACATAGTCGCCGGTCTGGACGCCCACCTGCTCGGGCTCGATCTGCTGGGGATGATCCATCTCGATGACGCACTCGCCGTCACGATAACCCCATGCCTTCATGGCCACGCCGGCCACGTCGCCCGCGGCGGCAAAGCCGTAGGGGCTCTTGCGATCCACGTCGGTGACGATGGGTTCCATATCCTGCTTGAACTGGTCGATCTTCCAGCCGATGCCGTCGCAGATCATGCCGACGCTCTCGGCAAAGCCCACATGGCCGGACAGATGGCCGGAGCCCTTGCCTTCCTTGCGGAGATAGAACTCTTCCTTGGAGATGCCGATGCCCTGCTCGCTCATAACGGCGGGGCCGAAGGGAGACAGAGAATTGACGCGGCGGGAAACGATATGCTCCACGTCCTCCATGCAGCCCGTCCAGATCAGCACCAGCAGATCCATGATCAGGCCGGGGTTGATGCCGGTGCCCAGCAGGGAGACGCCGTTGGCCTTGGCGATCTTGTCCAGCTCTTCGGCCAGCTCGGGATTCTGTGCCTTGGGATAGGCCATCTCCTCAGCGGAGGTGATGCAGTTGATGCCCTGCTCGAGAATGAACTTCATTCTGGGGAAGGCTTCCTTGGTGAAGGAGTCGGTGCACAGCATAACGATATCGGCTGCGCCGGGCTTGATGATGTCCTCGGGAGCGCTGATGAGGACGTCGGGACGGTCGCCTCTCTCGGTCTTGATATAGTCGTACATGCTCTTGCCGATCTTGGCGCCGCGGCCGGCCACGCCGACGATGTCAACGCCCTTTTTCTTCAGCAGCATGTCGGCGATACCGCCGCCCATGGCGCCCAGACCCCAGATGATGACTTTCACGTTTTGCATACAAGTTCCTCCTGTTATAATTTGATTGTTTTTACTAAAAACCCTTGTGTTTTTTTCGCTTTGCTTGGTGTTTTTATCATACCATAAAACGGGTATTGCGCGCAACACCTTCATTTTGTAGTTTTTTTCAAATAAAAACGGGGTTTTTGTAATTTTTACAAAAACCCCGTTGCACATTCCTTTCCGTTGTGGTATGCTTAGAAAAAACCGGAAGGAGGAGATGCCATGATCCGCGTCCGCGAGGTGCTGCCGCTGGAGCCGTTTCGGGAGTTTGAGCTGCAGGCGGGGGGCGAAGGTCTGGATCGGGAGATCACCAACGTCACCATGCTGGACTATGAGACCGACGCCAGCGATTATTCCGACTTTCACCAAGGGGATTTTATCCTCTCCTCCCTCTACTTTGCAAAGGACGACGAATCGCTGATCCTGGACGCCTTCCGTGCGCTGGCCTCAAGGGGGATCTCCGGCTTTGCGGTAAAGACGGTATACTATGGGGCGCTGCCCGAAGGGCTGCGCGCCATGGCCGACGAGAGGCGCATCCCGGTGTTCACCTTCCACACCACCTATATGGAGGACATCATCATCGCCGTCAACGAGCTGATGAAGGAGCGGGATCGCCAGGTGGCCCACGCCCGCCTGCTGGATCAGCTGCTGTCCTCCCCCAAGCAGGAAAGCGAGATCGCGCCCCTCGCCCACGCGCTGGACGAGCGGCTTTTGCCGTGGTGCGCCGCGGCCTATGTTCTGCCCCATGCAGGCGAGGCGCCCCTCGCCGTCCCCAGCCGCCAGTCTGTCCGGTGGGTGGCCATGGAGGATCGGGGACAGCGCTACACCCTCTACCCCTATCGGGAAGGGGCGCTGCTGCTGCTCAGCTGCAGCCATTCCCCCGAGGAAACCGCCGCCGGGATGGCGCTGCGGGCAAAGCTCCACGAGCTCCGTCTGGGAGACGACCGCTGCCACGTGGGCCTCAGCCAGGCCGAGCGCGTCCAGACCGGGCTTGACCTGTGCGTGGCCCAGAGCATCCATGCCGCCAAGATCGCCCAGTGGCAGAAAAAGCCCGTGCTCTCCTATTCCCAGTTGGGGACGTGGCGGTATCTTTTGCCCCTGATGCACAGCCGAACCGCGGCGGCCTCCGCCGTCCGTCAGGCCGAGATCCTGCAGAAATATGACCGGGAAAACTCCTCCGCTTTGTGGGAAACGCTGTGTGCCTATGTGGAGTCGGGCGGAGACTTTAACCGGGCGAGCAAAATGCTGTTCCAGCATCCCAACACCGTGCGCTACCGGATCCGCAAGGCCGGGAGCCTGTGGGGCGACCCGGAGGACTTTGAACAGCAGGCCTTTTTGTGTGTGCAGCTGTGCCGGATGAAGGACTTTTTTGAAGGCGGCGCAGGGTGATTTGCCCCCGCTTTTGTCCGTTTTGGCAAAAAAAGCGGTCAATTCTCCACTCCCCTTCCAAATCTTTTGTGAAACATGGCGGGTTGCATTTTGCGCCCCGCCATGTTATATTTTTTATAGACCGATAGAAAACCAAACGCACTTCTGCAACTGACGGAAAAAGAGGGTCACCCCATGGGAACAGGAGTAC
>CADBTM010000031.1 GCA_902797555.1 Oscillospiraceae bacterium | reverse complement strand
GTTTGATGCCAGCCCCGCCATGCTGGAGATCGGCGTGCCCGCCCTGCGCACCATCAGCATCTCCTTCCTCATCGCCGGCTATTGCATCATCTGCGGCTCCACCTTTCAGGCGCTGGGCAAGGGACTGTACAGCATGCTGGTGTCGGTGGCGCGCCAGCTGGTGGTGCTCATCCCCGCGGCGTGGCTGCTGAGCAAAACCGGCTCGGTCAACGCCGTCTGGTGGGCCTTCCCCATTGCCGAGATCATGTCGGCCGCCGTCAGCACCTTCTATTTCCTCAAGGTGCGGAGAGAGATCATCGCCCCGCTGGAAAAGGAATAACAGGAAAAACAAAAAGATCCCCCGCCGCAGATGCGGCGGGGGTTTTGTCACGCTCAAAGCGGGTTTGCCGTGATCTTGGCGTATCTTCGGGGATACTGTCCCAGCGTGTGGGAGGTTTTGCGGATGAGAAGGATCCGGCGGGGGGCGTCCAGCCCGGGGACGGTATATTCCCTTACGCCCTCCAGCGTCCCGCCGAGGGCACGGATGGCCGAACGGCCGCGCTCCAGCTCGTCCTCGGCGGCGTCGTTGCAGCTCTTCATGGGGAGAAACAGGCCGCCCACCTTCAGATAGGGCAGGCACAGCTCGGCCAGCACGTTGAGGGGCGCCACCGCCCGGGAGAGCACCAGATCATAGCCCTCCCGCTGTCCTTTTTTCTGAATAAAGTCCTCCGCCCGGGCGCAGACGGCGGTCACCGGGATATCCAGCGCGGCGCAGCATTCCTCCAAAAAGCGGATGCGCTTTGCCGTGCTGTCCAGCGGGGTGACGTCCAGCGACGGCGTGTGGCACTTGAGGGGCATGGTGGGAAAGCCTGCGCCGCAGCCCACGTCCAGCGCCTTTTTGCCCGAAAAGTCGGCGCAGGTGAGCAGAAACAGGCAGTCCAGCATGTGCCGCCGGGCGATCTCCTGCGGCTCGGTGACGGCGGTGAGGTTCATCACCCGGTTTTTTTCGATGAGGGCGTCGGAAAACTTCTCCATGCGGAAAACGGCCTCGTCGGTGACGGACAGGCCCCACTGGGCGCAGCCCTCTGTTACAATTTTGGAAAACGTCATATTTTTTTCCTTTCGCCGGCCCGGGGGCGGGCAGTTTATTCGCGGTTGTGGGAAAGCCATACCATCAGCGCCCCCACGTCGGCAGGGGAAACGCCGCTGATCCGTCCCGCCTGACCCAGCGTTTCGGGTCGGACGGCGGCCAGCTTTTGCCGCGCTTCGGTGCGCAGGGTGCGGATGGAAAGATAGTCGATATCCTGCGGGATGGGGCTGTCCTCCAGACGGCGCTGCTCCTCGATCTCCTTGAGCTGCCGTTTGATATAGCCCTCATATTTGATCTCGATCTCCACCTGCCCGGCAACGGCGGGGGAGAGGTCGGGACGGGTGGGGTCGATGGGGGCGAGGTCGGCATAGCCCACCTGCGGCCGGCGCAGCAGCTCGGCCAGCGGCGCGCCCGAGACGCCCAGCGGCGCGGTGCCCAGCGATTCCAGCAGGGCGTTGACCTGAGGCGAGGGGGAGACGCCGGTGTGCTGCAGACGGCGCACCTCGTCCCGCACCTGCCGCTGCCGGGTCTCCATAGCGGCCAGACGCTCGTCGGAGACCAGACCCAAAGCGTGTCCGTAGGGCATCAGCCGGGAATCGGCGTTGTCCTGCCGGCAGATCAGCCGGTATTCGCTGCGGGAGGTCATCATCCGGTAGGGCTCGTTGGTGCCCCGGGTCACCAGATCGTCGATGAGGGTGCCGATATAGCCGTCCCGGCGGCGGAGGGTGAAGGGAGGCTTGTCCTGCACCAGCAGGGCGGCGTTGACGCCCGCCACCAGACCCTGGGCGGCGGCCTCCTCATAGCCCGAGCTGCCGCACAGCTGTCCGGCGCAGAACAGGCCGGGCACGTCCCGCACCGCCAGGGTGTGGGTGAGCTGCAGCGGGTCGATGCAGTCGTATTCGATGGCATAGCCGGGGCGGAGCAGATGGACGTGCTCCAGACCGGGGATGGTGCGGAGAAAGGCTCGCTGCACGTCCTCGGGGAGAGAGGAGCTCATCCCCTGCACGTAGTATTCGTCGCTGTCGTCCCCGCAGGGCTCGAGGAAGAGCTGGTGCCGATCCTTTTCGGCAAAGCGCACCACCTTGTCTTCAATGGACGGACAATAGCGGGGGCCGGTGCCGTGGATCACGCCGCTGAACAGGGGGGAGCGATCCAGGGACGCGCGGATGATCTCGTGGGTTTTTTCGTTGGTATAGGTGAGGTAACAGACGGCGGTCTGCCGGGCGGGGGAGAGGCGGTCAAAGGAAAATCCCGTCTCGCCCGGGTCGCCGTATTGGGGCTCCATCCTGCTCAAATCCAGCGACTTTTTGGACACCCGGGCAGGGGTCCCCGTTTTGAACCGGCGGATGGACAGCCCGAGGGCGCGGAGGCACTCGGTGAGGGCGCCCGCCGCCATCATGCCGTCGGGACCCGATTCCCGCACCACTTCGCCGGTAAAGGTCTTTGCCCCGAGAAAGGTGCCGGTGGCAAGGACAACGGCTTTACAGTCGTACCGCCCGCCGCCTACCAGCCGCACGCCCCTCACGCGGTGGGTCTCGTCCAAAAGGATCTCGGCGCATTCCCCCTGGGCCAGCATCAGGTTGGGGCAGGTCTCCAGCGCCCGGCGCATATAGGCGCGGTAGGCCATCCGGTCGGACTGGGCGCGGGGGGAGAAGACGGCGGGGCCTTTTCCCCGGTTGAGCATGCGGAACTGGAGGCAGGTGGCGTCGGCCGCCCGGGCCATTTCGCCGCCGAGGGCGTCGATCTCCCGCACCAGCTGTCCCTTTGCGGTGCCGCCCACCGAGGGGTTGCAGGGCATGTTGCCCACCCCGTCCAGCGAGGTGCACAGGCACAGGGTTTGGCAGCCCATGCGGGCGCAAGCCAGCGCGGCCTCGATGCCCGCGTGTCCCGCGCCTACCACCACCACGTCAAATTGTCCGGCAAAAAAGTCCAACATAGTCCAAAATCTGATTCCTATTCGTTGAAATAATGGCTTTGATTACAGATTGCAATCACTTTTTGATCCGTTTTTGGCGGCGATCCTCTCCGCCGTCCTCTTTGTGTTTGCGCAGGTTCCACAGCATGACCAGCAGGGCGCCTGCAAACATCAGCACGCCGCCCGCCACGAAAAGAGCTCTGTGCAGCCATGTGACCTCGCTGCCCCCACTGAGCTTGTGCCCCAGCCACAGGCAGCCCACGCCCACAAAAAACAGGACGTAATATTTCCATACAGCCTTGACGTTTTCGTTCATTTGGGGTCGCCCTTGCCTTTCGTATCGTCCTCCGGCGGGGTGTCGGGGGCTTGTTTGCTCTCTTGCAGCTTCCGGACAAAGCCCATCGCGCCGCCCACGATCATCACGACGCCGAACAGGATCAGGATGGTGTTTTTCCCCGGGGCAAGCCCCTTTACACCCATGATGATGACGGCGATGCCGATGAGAACGGCGATGAGATAGGCCGAGGCGTTTCCTTTTGGTAACAGTCTCATATGCTCCTCCTTTTATTTTCCCACACAAAAGCGGCTGAATATTTCATGGGCAAGATCGGCGGATGCGGTCTCGCCGGTGATCTGTCCCAGGGTGTGCACGCCCCGCTCGGCGTCCGACAAAAAGGCGTCGGCCGTCATGCCCATGCGGGCGCTCTCCGCCGCGGC
>CADBTM010000030.1 GCA_902797555.1 Oscillospiraceae bacterium | reverse complement strand
TTCTGGTGCCCCTCATCGTGGCCATCCCGGGTTAAGACAAATAAGCGTATATACAAAGCAAAAAGCACACCCTTCGGTGTGCTTTTTGTTTTGGCAGGGGCAGAAGGACTCGAACCCTCGGCACGCGGTTTTGGAGACCGCTGCTCTACCAACTGAGCTATACCCCTTTGCAAATGCTCTATTATTATAGCGGATGTTTCGGCATTTGTAAAGTATTATTTTTGAATTTCCGGGGAAAATCCCGTTTTCTCAGTTTTCCTTGCCCTTGCGAAAGGGATCCAGCTGAGGGAAAAAGCGCATTACCAGCAGTGCGACGGCCACCAGCGTCATCACGCAGGCCACCACAAGGGCAACGGTCTCACGGGTTTTCGCGGCACAGTTTTTTACGGGACAGTTTGTCACAGCGGACACTTCCTTTCTTTTTCTTTCAGCATACCACGTTTCGACGGGAAACACAAGAAATTATTTGCAGGCTGCGCTGCGCTCCAGAATCCTTTCGCCCAGCTCCTCAGGGCTGTCGGCAATGGCGTCGGCGCCGGCCTCCTCCAGCTCGCCCCGTCCGCGAAAGCCCCACGCGCAGCCAAAGCCCAGCGTGCCCGCGTTGTGAGCGAACTGGATGTCCACCGACGAATCGCCGCAATAGATCACCTCGTCGGGCAAAAGCCCCAGCAGTTCCGCCACATGGAGGAAGGAAGCCGGGTCGGGCTTGACGGGATAGGGCTCCTGCTGACCGAAGACCACATCCACGCACCCCTCGGGCAAAAGGGTCATCACCCGCTCGGCCTGGGGCTGGGGCTTGTTGGTGATGACAGCCAGCCTGAGCCCCGCCGCCCGCAGCCGCGCCAGCATCTCATTTACCCCGTCGTAGGGCAGCGTACCCCGGGTGCATTCGGCCAGATAGTTGTTCTTGTACCGCTCCATCA
Organism: Oscillospiraceae bacterium; assembly: GCA_902797555.1. GTDB lineage: Bacteria > Bacillota > Clostridia > Oscillospirales > Butyricicoccaceae > UBA4644. The sequence continues at coordinate 41,755 of CADBTM010000030.1, read as the reverse complement.
GCACGGGGAGCAGCTCCTCTTTTCCCACAGGCAGCGCCCGCTGGCACAGCTTGCGCATGCCGTTTCCCACCATATAGCGATATTCATCCAGCGAAAACTGGGGCAGTCCCAGCGATGCCAGCGCCTCGTTGACGGCGCCGCCGATGTCGGCGATGCTGTTGACCAGTGTACCGTCCAGATCGAAAAATACCCCTCGAATCATAGGTTCAATGCTTCATCCTTTCCATTACGGCGCTGAGACGCGCCAAATATTCCTCCCGTACGGACGCCGGAGAGAGGATCTCCGCCCCCTCGCCCAGTCCGAACACCCACGAGTAAAACTGGGGGCTGATCACCGCGTGAACCGACACCGAAAAGTGCCCGTCCCCCTCGTTTGAAAAAATCAGATCCTTGCCGAACCGGTCGACCACCACGCTGAGCAGGCTGTTTTCCAGCCGCAGGCGAACGGTCTCCTCCGTGCCGTTGTACATGCCGAACATCCGTCTGGCATACACGCCGGGGTCGAGACCGTCGGCCGCCTCCTTGCCCAGACGGGGCTCGTCGGTGGACTCCACGTCCTGCATTTTGTCCACGCGATAGTGGCGCAGCTGACGGTTTTCCCCGTCATAGGCCACCATGTAATAGTTTTCGTTGTCCCAGAGGAGGGCCCACGGGCTGACCTGATACATCCGCCCCTCGTGGCGCAGCTTTTTCACCACCCGCTCCCGCCCGGAGCCCAGCGCCCACTCGTAATAGTGAAAGCGGATCTGCCGGTTGTCGTTGATGGCGTTGTGGATCCTGTCCACCTGATAATAGATGCTCTCGTTCATGGCCTTGATCCGTCCGGCCACATAAACCTGCCACTGCATCCGTTTGGCCTGATGGGTCGACACCAGCCCCTCGATCTTGCGGATGAGCTCGCCGGTCTTTTTCTGGGTGATGAACCGGGAGGACTGCACCGCGTCCACCAGCAGGCGCACCTCGGCCTCTTCAAACTCCCGGGACGCCACATAATAGCCGCAGCTCCTGCCGTCCCGCTTTTTTTCGATGTCCTCACCAAAGGTCCTCAGCGTTTCCAGATCGTCATAGATGCTCTTGCGGTCCGAGACCTCCACCCCCTGGGCGTGGAGCAGCTCCATCATCCGGGCGACGGTGAGGGTGTGCTCCTCGTCGGTCTGTTCCCGCAGGATGCGGGACAGGCACAAAAGCTTTGCCTTTTGGTTTTGTCCTTTTGCCATGGGCGCCTCCTTACTCGGTCTCTTCCTGCTCGTACAGGGTCAGAAGCTCGTCCTCCAGCGTTTCCTTGCTGTGATAGAGCTCGCCCAGTCTGACATAGTCCCCGCCCTCGCATTAGGCCATCTCGGTCTCCAGCTCGGCAAGGCGCTCCTCGATGGCGGCGATCCGGCGGGCGCGCTCCCGGCGGCGCTTTTCCTGCTCCTTGGAGTTGACCCGCGCCTCCAGGACGGGGGCGGGAGACTGCCTCTCCTGCGCCTTTTCCTGCTCCCTCCGGGCGGCCTCCGCCTGCTTTTTCCGCTGACGGAAGGCCTGGAAGTCGGCATAGCTGCCCAAAAAGTCGGTGATCTGTCCGTCCTCCACCAGCCAGATGCGGGTGGCAAAGCGGTCGATGAAATAGCGGTCGTGGGAGACGAACAGCATGGTTTCGGAAAAATCGTCGATGGCGTCCTCCACCCATTCCCGGGAGAGGATGTCCAGATGGTTGGTGGGCTCGTCCAAAAAGAGGGTGTTGATCTTCTGATACATAAACAGGCACAGCTTGAGCCGGGTCTTTTCCCCGCCGGACAGCACGTTCACCGTTTTGAAGACCTCCTCGCCCCGGAAGGCAAAGGCCGCCAGACGGTCCCGCGCCTCCTGGGTGGTGGCGTTGGTGCCGTACAGGACGGTGTCCACCAGATTGCGCTCGGGGTGGTCGAAGTGCACCACCTGAGGCAGATAGCCGATCTCCACCCCCGTACCGTCATAGATCCGCCCCTCCAGCGGGGGGAGCTGACCGAGAAGGGTGGTGAGCAGGGTGGTTTTTCCGCAGCCGTTGGGGCCGAGGATGGCGATGCGCTCGCCCCGGTAGACCATGGCGGAAAAATCCCGGATGAGGGGCGTGCCATAGCCGCAGGAGAGATGCTCGATGGCGAAAACGTCCTCCCCCGACTGGGCGGCCAGATTGAACTGGTTTTTCATCTTGTGTTCCTTGCGGATGGTCTGGATGCGCTCCATCCGGTCGATGCGCTTTTGCATGGAAAAGGCACGCTTGTGCAGGGCGTCGTTGCCCATAAAGGCCCACAGATGGAGATTGCCCACCGCCTTTTCCAGTCGGGCGATCTCCTTGTCCTGCCGCTTTTTGGCGGCCTCCAGCTGCCGGGCAAGCTCGTCCTTCTTTTCGGCAAAAAAGCTGTAATTGCCAGGCCACGAGATGATGACCCCGTCCCGCAGCTCCAGCGTGCGGGTGGTCACGTTGTCGAGAAAATAGCGGTCGTGGGAGACGATGAGCACCGCCCCGCGAAAGCTTTTGAGGTATTCCTCCAGCCATTCGATGCTGTCCATGTCCAGATGGTTGGTGGGCTCGTCCAGCAGCAGCAGATCGGTGCCCGACAGCATGAGCCGCGCCAGATTGACCCGGGTCTTTTCCCCGCCGGAAAGGCTCATGAAGGGGCGATCCTGCATGTCGGCGCCGATGTTCAGTCCGCCGGTCATCCGGTCGTAGGCCACCTGACGGTCATAGCCGCCGCCCATCTCAAAGGCGGTCTGCAGGCGGCTGTAGCGGTCCATGTCCGCCTCGCCCGAGGCCATCTGCTCCTCTAGCGCCCGCATTTCGGTCTCCATGTCGTCCAGCCACGCAAAGGCCTGCCACAGCACCTGACGGACGGTGACGGCGGGGTCGTAAACCGGAAGCTGTTCCAGCAGACCCAGCCGGGATCCCTTGGCGATGGCCACCGTGCCGCCGTCGTGCTCCTCCTGTCCCGAAAGGATCTTGAGCAGGGTGGTTTTTCCGCAGCCGTTGGGGCCGACGATGCCCGCCTTTTCCCCCGGGGCAAGATCGAAGGAGAGCCCCCGCAAAACGTGGTGCTCTCCAAAGTATTTATGCAGTTCCTGTACGCTGATTTCAGCCATAGGCGATTACTCCTCTTTTGTGTCGTCCGCCTCCGGCGGGGTTTCTGCGGGAGCCTTTTCCTCGGAGACAGGCTCTGCGGGCGCTTCTTCCGCCGCGGGCGGAACTTGGTCGGGCAGGGGCGCCGCGTTTGCAGGCGCAGGCGCGGGCTGGGAAACATCCTCCCCGATGATAAAGGCATAGACCTCGCGCAGCACGGTGCGCACCACCACCGCCACCGGGGTGGAGATCAGCATGCCGATGGGTCCCCAGATCTTGCTGCACACCAGCAGGGAAAACATCACCCACAGGGGATGGATCTTCACTGCCTCGCCCTGCACCTTGGGCGCCACCACGTTGCCCTCGATCTGCTGTACCACCAGAACGAAGATGACCACCTTGATGACCAGCGGGATGCCGCCGGTGACCAGGGCAAAGACCCCCTCGGCCACGCCGGCGATGAGCGAGCCGAAATAGGGGATAAAGTCCATCACAAAGGACAAAAGGGCAAACAGCGCCGCATAGCGCAGCCCGATGATGGTAAAGCCGATATAGGTGACGATTGCCATGCCCAGCGAGATCAGCACCCGGGTGCCGACATATTTCCAGATATAGCGGTTGGATTCCTCCACGATGCGCACCGCGGCGCGCCGTGCAGGCTCGGGCAGAGCGGCGATGCCGCCCCGGATCATCTTTGCCCCGTCCAGCATGAAATAGACGATGAGGATGACCACGATGACGATGTTGAAGACGCTGGTGGTCAGACCCATCAGTCCGGACAGCACCGAGCGGAAGGCATTCATCAGATAGGTGTCGCTTTCGCTGAGCAGGTTGGTGAGCCAGTCGAGCACCGGCTTTGGCAGATGCCACGAGGCCAGCACCTGATTGGCCTGCTGCAGCAGATCCTCATAGGACGAGGCATATGCGGCAAGATCGTTGACCACGCCGGTGATCTGGGTGACGGCGTAGGGGATGAGCAGCGTCAGCCCCCATGTGATCAGTCCCACCACCACAAGGGCGGTGGCCGCCACGGCGAGGCCCCGGCGCACCTTTCCCTTAAAGGTGAACAGCTTGATCACCGGCCCCAGAAGATAGGCGATGACCGCTGCCGTAAAGAACAGCATGACCACACTCCAAAACTGCCACACCACCCCCACAAGGGCGATGAGCAGCAGAATCAGTGCAAGCATACGGGTGTTTTTCATACCAGCGCCTCCTTCAGGCAAATCCCGCAACCGCTCCCAAAGACCTTTGGAAGCAATTTTAGTATACAATAAAACGGACGGCTGAATCAATAGCCTGCCCGAAGTTTTGCCCGTTTTTCAAGAAAAATTAATTTTTTTTGAGATTACCCCTTGATTTTTGGGTTTTGTTGTGGTATGGTATTTGAGCACGGTAAATGCGGCGTTAGCTCAGCTGGATAGAGTGTTTGGCTACGAACCAAAAGGTCGGGGGTTCGAATCCCTTACGCCGTACCAGAAATCCCGGTGCCCTTGGGGCGTCGGGATTTTTGTTTTGCCTGAGAGGGATTCGAACCCGAGGGCACTTGGCAAGGTGCCGGTGGCACCTTGCAACCCGAGGCGGCCTGCGCCGCAGCGCAGGTCGAATCCCTTACGCCGTACCAGAAATCCCTGTGCCCTTGCGGCGTCGGGATTTTTGTTTTGCCTGTACGCCGTACCAAAAAACGTCCGCTTTTCCCACCTCCGTCTCCCCGCCAACTCCCGCTTGCAAAGCGGGAGTATTTTTTGTATAATGATTATAATAAGGTAAAGTATCAACCTCCGGGATTTCGCAGGGAGGCGAGCACATATGAAAAAAAGAAGGATTCATGGACTGCGGGCAGCGGCGATCGTGCTGGCGGCCGTGCTGGCGCTGGGCGCGGGGAGCTTTGCCGCACCCCGGGCGCAGGCGGTTTCCGTGGTGGACGAGAGCGGACGGGGCGCGGGCTACACCTCGGTGCTGTACGACAGCTCCAGCGGACTGCCCACCTCGGACGCCAACGCCATCGTCCAGTCGTCCGAGGGCTTTATCTGGATCGGCAGCTACAGCGGTCTGATCCGGTATGACGGAAACACCTTCCAGCGGTACGATTCGTCCTCCGGTGTTTCCAGCGTGGTGTCCCTGTTTGTGGACTCGCAGGAGCGTCTGTGGATCGGCACCAACGACAGCGGCGCCGCCGTGCTGCAGGACGAGGTGTTTACCTTCTTTGACCGAAGCTCCGGTCTGCGGTCGTCGTCGGTGCACTCCATCACCGAGGATCCTCAGGGCAACATCCTCATCGCCACCACCATGGGCATGGCCTATGTGGACGGGGAAAACGTCCTCCACGTCATCGACGATCCCCAGATCAACCGGGAATATGTGTGCGAGCTCTATTGCGGCACCGACGGGGTCGTGTACGGCGTCACCCTGAGCGGCGCCTTCTTTACCATTGAAAATCTGCGGCTCACCGGCTTTTTCAGCGAGGAGCAGATGGGCTATGGCGTCATCAACACCATCTATCCCGATCCGGACAGGCCGGGCTACGTCTATCTGGGCACGCAGGAATCCACCGTCATCCACGGCGACCTGACCCAGCATATGCGCGGCGCCCGCACCTATTCGGTGGCGCCCCAGACCACGGTCAATTCCATCCGCGTCGCGAACGGGCTGGTGTGGATCTGCGCCGACCGGGGCATCGGCTTTTTGACGGAAAGCGGCACCTACGTCCTGCTCAAGGACGTTCCCATGAACAGTCTGGTGGATCGGATGATGGAGGACTATGAGGGCAACCTGTGGTTCACCTCCTCCCGTCAAGGCGTGATGAAGATCGTGGAAAACCGCTTTACCGACATCTCCAAAGTGGCCGGGCTGAGCACCATGGTGGTCAACAGCACCTGCGTCCACAACGGAAACCTCTATATCGGCGCGGACACCGGTCTGACCATCCTGGACGAAAGCTTCGCCCCCATCGAAAACAGCATCACCGCGCTGATGCAGGGGGTGCGCATCCGCTGCATCCGGGAGGACAGCGCCGGGACGCTGTGGCTGTGCACCAACAGCGACAACGGTCTGGTGCGCTACTGGCCCGATACCGACGAATACCGCATTTATAATATGGACAGCGGGCTGGCCTCCAACCGGGCGCGCACCGTGCTCGAGCTGAGCGACGGGCGGCTGGCCGTGGCCACCAACGCCGGCATGCACCTGATCGAAAACGGCGAGATCACCGCCCTTTACAACAACAGGGACGGCATCAGCAACATGGAGATCCTGTGCATCGAGGAGGCGCCCGACGGACGGATCTATCTGGGCAGCGACGGCGACGGCATCTATGTGGTCAACGGCCGCAAGGTGAGCCGACTGGGTCTGGACGACGGCCTGCATTCCGAGGTCATCCTCCGTCTGCGGCGGGACAGCGCCGATCCCACGCTCTATTGGATCGTCACCAGCAATTCCATCGCCTTTATGCGGGATGACAAGATCACCACCGTCTATTCCTTCCCCTATTCCAACAACTTTGACATCTATTTTGACCAGAGCGACCGCCTGTGGGTGCTGAGCAGCAACGGCATCTATGTGGTCAAGCGGGACGCCATGCTGGCCGATGCGGTGAGCGACTATATCTTTTATGACACCGAGTGCGGCCTGCCCGGAGCGGCCACCGCCAATTCCTACAGCCATCTGTGCGAGGACGGCACCCTGTATATCGCCTCGTCCATCGGCGTCAGCTCGGTCAATATCTTTGACGACAGCGACGACAACCGTCAGGTGCGGCTGGCCGTGCCCTTTGTCTATGCCGACGATCAGTATATCCCCATCCCCGAAAGCGGCGAAATCACCCTTCCCGCCACCTGCCGCCGCCTCAATATCTATGCGTATGCCTTTACCTATACGCTGAACAATCCCCACCTGCGGTATGCGCTGGAGGGCTTTGACGAAACCCCGGTGGAAACCACCAAGCTGGCCATGACCCATCCCACCTACACCAATCTGGCGGGCGGAAAATACACCTTCCGCATGGCGCTGCTCAACAGCGTCACCGGCGCGGAGGATCAGGTGCTCACCGTCACCATCATCAAGGAAAAGACCATCTACGAACAGCCTCTGTTCTGGGCGCTGCTGGTGGTGGCGCTGCTGGCGCTGGTGTCGGGCAGCCTGTGGCTCTACTATCGCCGGAAGACCAAGCTCCTGCTGAAAAAGCAGGCCGAGCACAAGGAGCTGATCAACCAGATGACCAGCGTGTTCGCAAGCTGCATCGATATGAAGGACGCCTACACCAACGGTCACTCCCACCGGGTGGCGAAATACACCGCCATGCTGGCGAAAAAGCTGGGCAAGACCGACGAGGAGATCGAAAAGATCTACAACATCGCCCTGCTCCACGACATCGGCAAGATCAGCATCCCCGACAGCATCCTCAACAAGCCGGGACGGCTCACCGACGAGGAGTTTTCCGTCATGCGCAGCCATTCCCAGAGAGGTTCTGACATTCTCAAGGAAATCAAGATCGAGCCCGATCTGGAGATCGGCGCCGCCTACCACCACGAGCGTGTGGACGGCCGGGGCTATCCCAAGGGGCTGAAGGGCGAAGAGATCCCCGAGATCGCCCGCATCATCGCCGTAGCCGATACCTTTGACGCCATGTATTCCACCCGTCCCTACCGCAAGCAGCTGCCTCTGTCCTTTGTGGCCTCCGAGATCCAGAAATCGGCGGGCACCCAGCTCAGCCCCGAGGTGGTAAACGCCTTTATGGAGCTGGTCAATGAGGGCGCCTTCGGCCCGCTGGAGCCTCCTCAGGAGGCGCAGGCAGAGCAGCCCAAGGCCTGAACCTGACGATCCTGAAAAGACCCGCGCCGGAGCGCGGGTCTTTTTTCTTATAAATACGGCCGAAGATCTTCCGCAAGCTGGGCTTCCATATGGATCAGCTTTTTGGCGATGTCCTTGGAATACTCCTCCGCCGCCTCGTATTGATTGAGATAGCGGCTGAGGGATTTCACCCCCATGTTGCAGCCGTCGGTCATCAGATCGGCCACCGTGCGGTCGGTGCCGCCCAGCGCCATCCTCACGCCGGTTTTTGCCCGCGCCATGCGGGAGGCCATGGGGTTGGGATCCCGGCCCTCGTCCTGAAACCAGTCCAGCCGGGACTGGATCTCCCGGTGGAGGACGGTATGCCGGTTTTTGCTCTCGTTGAGCAGGGTGTGCAGACTTTTGGCGTGTACCCGACCCAAAACGCTTTCGATCGAGTCCACGCCCATTTTTACGCCGGCGTCGCATTCCCGCAGCAGCCGGACAGTGTCCTTTTCGATCATGGAGACCCCTTCCTTTCCGTTTGAAAGAAGGATTTCCGAAAAAGGAGGAAATATTCGCTGCAGTTTTGCCGTAAACGCCGCCCGAAAACGAAAAAACCGCCGCCCCATTTGGGGCGACGGTTCCTGCTTGGCAGCGAGAGAAGGATTCGAACCCTCACAAACAGAGTCAGAGTCTGTCGTGCTACCCTTACACAATCTCGCTAAATGCATATATTATTATATCGAATGTTTTTCGTTTGTCAAGGGATAATTTTTGCCAAAACGAGATTTTTTTGCGGAAAGGCTTCCCATGCGGGCAAGAAAACGGTATAATAAGAAAGAATCTGAGGTTCGTCCCAAAGGAGGATGCCTGTGAAACTGATGGTTTTGGACGGGAACAGTCTGGTCAACCGCGCCTTTTACGGCGTGCGCCCGCTGAACGCTCCCGACGGCACGCCCACCAACGCGGTGTACGGCTTTCTGGCCATTCTGCAAAAGCTGCTGGACGACGAGAGGCCGGACGCCCTGTGCGTCACCTTTGACCGGAAGGAGCCCACCTTCCGCCACAAGGCCTATGACGGATATAAGGCGCAGCGCAAGCCCATGCCCGACGATCTGGCGGTGCAGCTGCCGCTGCTCAAGGAAGTGCTGGACGAAATGGGCATTCTCCGCCTCGAGCTGGCGGGGTACGAGGCCGACGATCTGCTGGGCACCCTGTGCCGCATCGGCGAGGGCGAGGGCGACGAGTGCGTCATCGTCACCGGCGACAAGGACAGCTTTCAGCTGATCACCGACCACACCTGCGTGCTCCACGTCAAATCCCGCATGGGACAGACCGAGACCGTGCGCTACACGCCTCAACGCTTTTTTGAGGAATATGGCTTTGCCCCCGAAAAGATGGTGGATCTCAAGGCGCTGATGGGCGATTCCTCCGACAATATCCCCGGCGTGCCGGGCATCGGGGAAAAGACCGCCATGGATCTGCTGCACAAATACGGCAGCGTGGAAAACATCTACCGGGAGCTTCCGTCGCTGGAGCTCAAGCCTGCCCTGCGCAAAAAGCTGGAGGAGGGCGCGGACAGCGCAAAGCAGTCCTTCTGGCTGGCCACCATCGTCCGGGACGCCCCGGTGGAGTTTTCTCCCGCCGACGCCCGGTGGAACAAAAACTACAAGCCCGGGCTGTACGCCCTGATGCAGCGGCTGGGCTTTAAAAAATGGATCGAACGCTGGGATCTGCACCCTGCCGCTCAGGAGGTGGAGGAGCAGCCCGACTTTGTCGGCACCTTTACCCTCACCCCTCTGGTCGATCTGCCCGCCGCACAAAAAGCGGCGGAGGCCCTCAGGACTGCGGGAAAAACGGTGTACGTCTTTTTTGAGGACGACTTTTCCCGCATGGTGCTGGACTGCGGCGAGAGCGCCTTCCTGCTGGATCGGGAACAGTTTTCCGGCGACTGGGACGAGGGGCTGCGGACGATGTTCGACCCCGCTCTGCCCAAGGCCGGGCACGGGGTAAAGCCTCTTTTGTGCCATCTTTTGGACAAAAGCATCCCTGCTGAGGGCTGGGTGTTTGACACGAGCATCGCCTGCTATCTGATGGATCCCGCCGGGGGGAGCTATGATATCGACGAAATGTGCGTCCGGTACTGCCATTTCCGCCCCTCTCCCGCCGGAGACGAGCCCAAGGAGAGCCAGCTCTCCCTGCTGGCCGAGGACGGCGGCGCCGTCGATCGCGCTCTGCGCCACGCCTGGCTGGCGGCGCGGGCGGCCACGGTGGCCTGTCTGGAGGAGGCGCTCACCTGCGCCCTGCGGGACAACGGCATGTGGGAGCTCTATCAAAACATCGAGCTGCCCCTGCTGCCCGTTCTCGCCCGGATGCAGGCGGTCGGCATGGCGGTGGATCGGCAGCGGCTGCTGGATTTCGGCGCCACGCTGGACGGTCTGATGAAGCAATATGAGCAGACGGTGCACGAGCTGGCGGGGCACGATTTCAACATCGGCTCGCCCAAGCAGCTGGGCACGGTGCTTTTTGAAGAATTGGGACTCCGGGCGGGCAAAAAGACCCGCACGGGCTATTCCACCGACGCCGACACGCTGGAAAAGCTGCGGGACGCCCACCCCATCATCCCCGCCATTCTGGATTGGCGCAAGGTGAGCAAGCTGAAAAGCACCTATGTGGAGGGACTGACCAAGGTGATCGGGCAGGACGGACGCATCCACTCCACCTTTCACCAGACGGTGACCGCCACCGGACGCCTCAGCTCGGCCGACCCCAATCTGCAGAACATCCCCATCCGCCGGGAGGACGGAAGCGAGGTGCGCCGGTGCTTTGTGCCCCGGGAGGGATGGGTTTTTGTGGACGCCGACTACAGCCAGATCGAGCTGCGCATCCTCTCCCACATGGCCGACGACAAGGCCATGCAGGAGGCCTTTGCCTCCGGGGAGGACTTTCACGCGGTGACCGCCTCGCAGGTGTTTGACGTGCCGCTGGAACGCGTCACCCATCAGATGCGCTCGGCGGCAAAGGCGGTCAACTTCGGCATCGTTTACGGCATTTCGGCGTGGTCGCTGGCCGACGATATCCATGTGACCACCAAACAGGCGCAGGACTATATCGACGCCTATCTCACCCGCTATCACGGGGTAAAGGACTTTATGGAGCGGGTGAAGGAGCAGGCGGCCGCCGACGGCTACGTCACCACCCTCTACGGACGGCGGCGGTGGCTGCCCGAGCTGAAAAGCGCCAATTTCCAGATCCGTTCCTTCGGTCAGCGGGCGGCCATGAACGCCCCCATTCAGGGCACGGCGGCCGACATCATCAAGCTGGCCATGGTGCGGGTGGACAGCCGCCTGCGCCGGGAAAACCTGCGGGCAAGGCTGATTCTGCAGGTGCACGACGAGCTGATCCTCGAGGCGCCCCGGGACGAGCTGGAGCAGGCCTGCGCCATCCTCAAGGAGGAAATGGAGGGCGCCGCCTCCCTGAAAACCAAGCTGCTGGCCGACGTGGGCTGGGGAGAGACATGGTATGACGCAAAACGATGAAATGACCCTGTGCCGCCTGGAAGCGCGGCACATCGACCGGATGGCGGAGATCGAGGCGCTGTGCTTTTCCGACCCGTGGAGCCGGGAAAGCCTGGCCTCCGAGCTGGACAACCCCTGCGCCGTCTATTATATCTGTGAGATCGGCGGACAGGTGGCGGGCTATGTGGGGACGAGGCAGATGTTTGACGTGTGGGAAATCGTCAACGTGGCCACCGATCCCGCCTTTCGCAGAAGGCATGTGGCCACCCGTCTGCTGGAGTGGCTTTTGCGCGACGCCAAGGCAGGCGGCGCCGCCCAGCTGTGGCTGGAGGTGCGGGAGAGCAATCTCCCCGCCCGGAGATGCTATGAAGGGCTGGGCTTTGTCCAGGTGGGACGGAGAAAACGGTATTATGAAAACCCGGAGGAGGACGCGCTGCTGATGGCGCGGGAAATCGAGCAATGAGCAAACTGATTTTGGCGGTGGAGAGTTCCTGTGACGAGACGGCGTGCGCCGTCTCCCGGGACGGGAGAGAGATTCTGGCGGACGTGGTGTATTCTCAGGCGGAGATGCACGCCCTCTACGGCGGCGTGGTGCCCGAGATCGCCTCCCGCAAGCATATCGAAAAAGTGAGTCTTGTGGCCGAGCAGGCCTGTCGGCAGGCGGGGATCGTTCCCGCCCAGCTGGACGCGGTGGCGGCCACCTGCGCCCCGGGACTGATCGGCGCGCTGCTGGTGGGGGCGAACTTTGCCAAGGGGGCGGCGCTGGCGCTGGACGTGCCCTTTGTCCCCGTTCATCACATCCGGGGGCATGTGGCGGCCAATTACGTGGCCTTTCCCGAATTGAAGCCCCCCATGACGGCGTTGGTGGCCTCCGGCGGACACACCGTCATTCTGGATATTTCCGACTATACCGAGATGGAGGTGCTGGCCACCACCCGGGACGACGCTGCCGGCGAAGCCTTTGACAAGATCGCCCGCATGCTGGGCCTGCCCTATCCCGGCGGCGCCTCGCTGGATCGGCTGTCCAAAACAGGCGACCCCAAGCGCTATCCCCTGCCCCACGCAGGCATTCACGACTCGCTGGACTTTTCCTTCAGCGGTCTGAAGACCGCCGCCGTCAACCTGATCCACAACGCCCAGCAAAAGGGCGCGGAGATCTCCCGGGAGGATCTGGCCGCCGCCGTTTCGGTGACGGTGGCAGAGACGGTGGTACCCCGGGTGATCCGGGCGGCAAAGGAACGGGGACGCAGACGGGTGTGCGCCGCAGGCGGCGTCGCCGCCAACAGCACCCTGCGGGGCATGCTGGAGCGGGAGTGCGAAAAGGCGGGGCTGGAGCTCTATCTGCCGCCCCTCAGCCTGTGCGGAGACAACGGCAGCATGATCGCCTGTCAGGCCTATTTCGAGCTGATGGCCGGCCATACCGCCGGGGCGGATCAGAACTGCTTTGCCACCATGCCGGCCTCCCAGCACGTCTCGCAGTTTGATTACGCACTGTAAATACAAAACCGGTTTTTGCCCGGTCACTTTTCCACAAAGGGCGTCAGGAAAACGGCTTTTTTCGGAGGCCATGTCCGAAAAAGTCAAGTATTTCCCCATCGCTGTGCCCAAAAACTGTGGAAAACCCTGTGGAAACTGTGGATAACGCATTGTAGACAGGCGGTGCGACTGCTGTTCTCAATGGTGCAAAAAATCGAGCCGGCAGGCTTGATTTTTTTGCATGATTCGGGTAATATAGAATAAAATAAGTGAATTTCTGACAAAGTTCCGCTTGTTTTTAACAATCCGAAGGGAAGGAGAACCCATATGGAACGGGAAGAACGGACAGAAAAACGGATCTCGTCGGCGGTCATCCACCGGATGCCCCGGTATTACCGCCATCTGTGTGATCTGCAGGATGCGGGGATCACCCGGATCTCGTCGGGCACTCTGGCCGACCGGATGGGTCTGACGGCTTCGCAGGTGCGGCAGGATTTCAACTGCTTTGGCGGATTTGGGCAGCAGGGTTACGGATACAACGTAGCGGAGTTGCGCACAGCCATTGCGTCCATCATGCACATCGACCGGGAGCGGGCGGCCATCATCATCGGCGCGGGCAACCTGGGCAAGGCGTTGATGACCAACTTCAACTTTGCCAAATACGGCGTGCGTCTGGTGGCTGCCTTTGATTCCAACCCCCTGCTCATCGGCACGGAGATCTCGGGTGTCCCCATCTTTTCCTGCCGCAATCTGGAAAGCGTGATGGAGGAATATCATCCGGAGATCGCCATCCTCACCCTGCCAAAGCTCCACGCCAAGCCGGCGGCGCAGCGGCTGATCGCCTGCGGCATCAAGGGCATCTGGAACTTTACCAGCATCGACCTCCATCTGGACATGCCTCAGATCCCGGTGGAAAACGTGCATTTCTCCGAAAGCCTGATGGTGCTATCCTACAAAATCGAATGAACCTCCACGCAAAAAACGCCTGCATCCGCAGGCGTTTTTCTTATTTGTCTCACTCTTTGGGAAAGCGCACGGTAAAGGTCGAGCCCTCGCCGGGGACGCTTTGCACGTCCACCGCCGCATTGTGATAGGCGGCGCCGTGGCGGACGATGGACAGCCCCAGTCCGGTGCCGCCCACCTCCTTGGAGTGGCTCTTGTCCACCCGATAGAAGCGCTCGAACACCCGTCCCAGCTCCTCCTCCGGGATGCCGATGCCGGTATCCCGCACGGTGAGGACCGAGGCGTCCTCCTCCCCACGCAGGGTGACGGTGACGCTGCCCCCCTGCCGGTTGTATTTGATGGCGTTGTCGCACAGGTTGTAGACAATCTCGCCCAAAATCTGACGGATGCCCACCACCGTGCATTCGTCCCCCTCCAGCGCCATGGTGACCGCCTTTTTTTCGGCGGCGGGCGCCAGCGACGCCAGCACCTCGGCGCACAGCGGACGCAGCGCCACCGGCTGACGCTCCTCCTCCACGTCCTTGTCGTCCAGACGGGACAGGCGGATGATATCGTTGACCAGCACGATGAGCCGCTGGGCCTCCCGATAGACCGTATCGGCAAAGCGGGGGATATCCTCCTCCTGCACCATGCCCGAGCGGATGAGCTCGGCATAGCCGGAGATCGAGGTCAGCGGGGTTTTGAGCTCGTGGGAGACGTTGGCGGTAAACTCCCGCCGCAGGGCGTCCTGACGGTCGTGCTCGGCCTTGAGCTCCTCCACATTGTGCTGGATCTCCCGGTTTTGCTCCCGGATGCGTTCCACCAGCGGGCGCAGCTCTTCATATACCTCCCGGTCGTCGGGGTTTTTCAGGTCGATGGCGCCCAGAGGCTGGGTGATCTTGCGGGACATGCGGGCGGCCAGCGCCAGGGAAAGCACCACCGTCAGCGAAAGCACCAGCACAAAGGGGGTGAACAGGTTGACGGCCAGCATCGTCCGGGTGTACAGCGTGGACGACAGGCGCAGCACATTGCCGTCGGCCAGACGCAGGGCATAATTGAGGGTGCGGCGGCCGGTGGTGGAGGAATAGCGGCTGCTGTGTCCCGCCCCGGAGGAAAGGGCCTGCGCGATCTCCTCCCGCTGGGCGTGATTTTCCAGCGAGGCGGCGTCGGCCACCGAGTCGAAAAGCACCGCCCCGTCGGGGGCGATGAGGGACACCCGGGAGCCCTCGGCCGAGGTCACGTCCCGGAGAAAGTCGGTCCCGCTGCGCTCGACCGCGGCGGCGAGATAGGCGGTTTCATCTTCCAGCGCATCCTGCTGCTCGCCGGAAAAATAGCCGTACAGCGCGCCGACGATGCAGATCACCGTGACCACAAACACCGCCATGGCGGTGAAAAAGATATTTTTGAAGATGGCGTTTCTCATGCGTCGGTTCCTCCGATCCGGTAGCCCACGCCCCGGACGGTTTCGATGCACGCGCCGGCCTCGCCCAGCTTTTGCCGCAGGGTGCGGATGTGGACGTCCACCGTCCGGCTCTCGCCGTCAAAGGCATAGCCCCACACCTGTTCCAGCAGCACGTCCCGGGTGAGGACGCTGCCCCGCCCCCGCAGAAGGGTGCACAGCAGCTGAAACTCCTTGAGGGTGAGGCTGATCTCCTGTCCGGCCGCCTGCACGGCGTGCTTTTCGGGGCTCACCCACAGGTCGCCCACCCGGTATTCCTCGTGGACAGGGGTCTGGCGGGCGCGGCGGGAAAGCGCCTTGACCCGCGCCAGCAGCTCCATCATGCCAAAGGGCTTTGGCAGATAGTCGTCGGCGCCCAGCTCGAGGCCGACCACCTTGTCGTATTCCGTGCCCTTGGCGGTGAGCATCAGGATGGGCAGGGACGCCGTTTTGGGGGCGTCCCGCAGCTTTTTCAGGATGGATAGTCCGTCCTCCTCGGGCAGCATGATGTCCAGCAGCACCATTTCGGGCGTTTCGCTCTC
The DNA here is from genome assembly GCA_902797555.1 of Oscillospiraceae bacterium. Lineage (GTDB taxonomy): Bacteria > Bacillota > Clostridia > Oscillospirales > Butyricicoccaceae > UBA4644. The sequence goes on along the minus strand of CADBTM010000030.1, from coordinate 25,990 downwards.
CACCGCCTTCCAGAATGCGGAGGGCAGGCCAAAGCCCTCCGCCCGGTAGCCTGCGCTGTGGAGCGCATAAAGCACCAGCTCGCGGATGGAGGCGTCGTCTTCTACCAGATAGATCATGGGCGATTTCCTCCCCTGTGGAAGATTTTTGCCCGCGCGGGCAGGGGATTCCGCCGTCTGCGGACGGCGGGGACGATCCACGCCGTCCCGGCGTGGGGGACGATTCAACCCCTCAGTCACCTTTGGTGACCGCTCTCAGGCTTTGCTTCCCTTTGCGCCGCCCAGCGAGGCGGTCTGGAGCAGGTTGGTTTCAAAGGTGGTGTGGAGCATGGACTGTTCCCGGCTGCGCTTGAGGGCGAGAGCGATCATCTCGTCCAGCAGCTTGGAAAAGCTGAGGCCGGTGGCCTCCCAAAGATAGAAGGCCAGCGAGCCGGGAATGGTGTTGATCTCGTTGACAAACAGCTCGCCGCTCTCGCCGTCCATCAAAAAGTCCACTCTGGCGCAGCCGCAGGCGTCGATGGCGTGGAAGGCGGCCACGGCCAGCTCCTGCACCCGGGCGGTCTGTTCGGGCGAGATGGGGGCGGGCACCTGACGGGCAAGGCTCTGCATGCCCTTGCTGCCGCCGGAAGCCGTTTTTGCGCCCTTGGCGGATTTGCCGCCCGACTGGTACTTGTCGGCATAGGTGAGGATGTCGGTGGCGTTGAGGGGCTCCTCGCACACGCTGGCGCGGGCGCTTTCCCCGTCGCCCAGCACGGCGCAGTTGATCTCCCGGAGATGGGGCACGGCGCGCTCGGCAAGGACGGCGCCGCTGTACAAAAAGGCGTCCTCCAGCCCCTCCTGCAGGGAAAAGCGGTCGCGGCATTTGTGGATGCCCACGCTGCTGCCCAGATTGTAGGGCTTGACGACGGCGGGATAGCCGATCTCCCCCTCGATGCGGGCGCAGGCGGCCTCGGGATCGGCGTAATACTCGCTCTTGCGCAGGCGCAGAGCGGGGACGCAGGGGATGCCGCTCATGCGGAAAAGCGCCTTGGACGCCCATTTGTCCATACCGATGGCGCTGGAGGTGACGTCGGGCCCGGCGTAGGGCAGGCCAAGACGCTGGAAATGGGCCTGCATCACCCCGTCCTCGCCGCCGGTGCCGTGAAACACGGGCAGCGCCACGTCGAGAACGGCCACCACGCTGGAGCCGAACTTTTTTTGCTTTGCCAGCACCAGCTGGACGTCCTTGCCCTCCTTTTGCAGCACCACCCTTTGGGCGGCGGCGACGGCGGCGGGAATATCCCGGAAGGCGTCCAGCGTTTTCAAATGGTCGCCGGTGTAAAAGCTCCCGTCCTTGCTCACATAGACGGGGATCACCTCATAGCGGGTCTCATCCAGCGCGGCGATGGCCTGCATGGCCGAGATCACCGAAACCTCGTGCTCCACGCTGGGGCCGCCGAAAAATACGCCGGTGCGAATACGGGAAATCATAGCGTTCCTCCTGAAAGATGCTTTTCGTCAATAGTTGTCGGTCAGATCGTTGAGCAGCAGCACCATTTTGGGACTGCCGGGCAGGGCTCGCGCCTGATCCACCGCCTGCTGGACGGTGTCGGCCTGCACGATATGGGCGGGCTCCAGACCGGCCTCCTGAGCGCCCCGGCGGATGGCGGCGGTGCGCTCCTGCCTGCCCACGGTGATAAGCACGTCGCAGCAGCCTGCCGCCTGACGTCCGAGGGTCTCGTTGTATTCCAGCTCCTTGTCGCCCAGCTCTACCAGACCGGGGGTGACGGCGATGCGGACGCCCCGGCACATGGCCAGCGTCTCCAGCGCGTTTTTCGCCCCCACGGGGTTGGAATTGTAAGCGTCGTCGATGATGGTCATATCCGGGCGGCGCAGCAGCTGCAGCCGATGGGGCGCGCCCTCCAGCTGGCGCACGGCGGGAACAAGCGCCCGCAGCGGGATGCCCAGATGGTGGGAAACGGCGATGGCGCCGCAGATATTCTGCACGTTGGCCGTGCCAAGAAGACGGGTGGAAAAGCTCTGGCTCTCCCCGTCGGGGGCGGTGACGGTAAAGCGGGAGCCGGTCTCATCCACATACAGGTCGCTCAGGCGATAGTCCCGGCCGTTTTGCCCGTAGGTGATTCTTTCCTGATCGGGCTCGCCCGCCGCCAGCGGGGCGCTGTCCAGATTGAGGAAGACCGGGCCCTTGCCCTTTACGGCGTCGGCCAGCTCCAGCTTGGTGGAAAGAACGGTCTCCAGATTGCCGAAGGTCTCCAGATGCTGGGGTCCCACCGAGGTGATCACGCCCAGATCGGGGTGCACCAGCTCGCAGATCTCCCGGATGTCCCCCTTGTACCGGGCGCCCATCTCGCACAAAAAGATCTGGTGGGTGGGGCGCAGCCCCTCCCGGACGGCGCGGATGACGCCAAGGGTGGTGTTGTAGTTGCCGGGGGTCATATATACGTCATAGCGGGTGGACAAAAGCTGCTGCAAAAAGAACTTTGTGCTGGTTTTGCCATAGCTGCCCGTGATGCCGATGATTTTGAGGTTGGGCATGGAGGCGAGGATATTGCGCGCGTCGGTTTCAAAGCCCTTGTTGATGCGCTTTTCCACCGGCTGCATCATATCGTTATACACCATGATCAGCCGATGCTGCAGCAGGATGGACAGCACCAGCATGAGCGCCGGGAGGAAATAGCCCAACCGGATGAGCCCCATCTGACCTCTGGCAAAGCCGGTGAAGACCAGACAGGCAAACACATAGTCGGCCAGCAGCACCCACAGGCAAAAGATCACGGCGGCGCAGATCAGCATCCGCTTGACCCGGGGGGTATAGACCAGCGGCTTTTTGGCGGGCTGGGGCCGGTTGACGAGAACATACAGTCCCGTTCCCGCCGCCCACAAAAGCGCCATCGGCCAGCCGCCGATCAGGCTGCCGCCCAGCATGAGTCCGCAGGGCACAAGGCGCTTTGCGCTCACAAAGACCGATCTGTGGCCCTTCAGCCAGTTTTTGTAGGGAAAATCCTGATAGGAATTGAGCTGAAACATATGCATGGCCTGACGGAGCGCCAGAAAGGCGCACACCCCGGTGAGGGGGATCAGGGTCAGCAGCAGAGGCAAAGGCATGGGAGATCCTCCTTGGACGAATGATCAGAGAAAGGCGCGGATCACCGCGGAAAACTGGGGCCAATTGTCGGCAAAGCTGAAATGTCCCGCGCCGCGGATGACGGCCAGACCGGCGGAGGGCATCAGGCGCTCCATGATGCGGCCGTATTCCACCGGGGTGGCGGTGTCGTTTTCGCCGTAGACCAGCAGCACCTCGGCCTTCACGGCGGGCATTTTGTCCTGCAGATCCACCAGAACGTTGTTCATGGTGGCGCGCATGACGGGGGAGGCCGCCTTATAGTCGGCGCTGGCGCGCTTGTCCCGGGCTTCTTCATACAGATCGCCGAAGAGCGGGGCGGTCAGCTTGCCCGTGCCCAGACTCTTGAGCAGCTTGTAGCCGCTTTGCCTGAGCTTTTGTCCGGCGGGCGCGGGGAGGCGCACACCGGCGGCATCCATGAGCACCGCTTTTTTCACCGTAAGGGGGCAGTCCGGCCGGGCCATCAGACAGATGCCCACCCGTCCGCCGTGAGAATGGCAGAAGAGGACGGCCTCGTGCAGGCCGATGGTCTCGCAAAAGGCCAGCGTGAAGGCGGCATAATCCTCCAGCGTCATGGGCGACCGGGGCTCGTCGGTCTCGCCCACGCCGGGAAAGTCAAAGGCCACCACCCGGTGTCCCAGCTCCTGCAGCAGGTCAAAGATCGGCTGGTACAGCTCGATCTTCGCGCCCCACCCCTGCAAAAGCAAAACGGGCTCGCCTTCGCCGGGCAGATCGATATAGCGGGTATTCAGCCCCTGCACCGTGGTATGCAACTGCGGTCACCTCTCTCAGAGATATCTTCATATCTATATATATTACCATTTCTCGTCCCGCAGGGCAAGAGCTTTCCCCCATAAGGCGCAAAAAGTTTTTGCAGCTTGGATGTTCGGAAGATTTTCGGCAATTCTGTAAAATCCCGAGGATTTCTCCGGCGTTTGGAAGGAAATTGGTAAAAAGTGCGGCTTTTTCACAATCTTGCCGGAAAAAATCTTGTTAGATGCACATAATCCACAAGAAAGGCATCGAGAACCCTGTTCTTTTCTCGCTTTCGCCGTCTTGACGCAGTTTCTCTGTAGAATTATAATAAAACTGACTTTTCATAATAATGAGGAGGAACCCTATGAACGTCAAGGAGCTTTATCAAAAAACCGATGGCTGGCTGGACAGCTTTGGGCGGGAGGAGCGCAGTCTCATCGCCGTTCTGCAGGCCATTCAGGAGGAGTATTCCTATCTCCCCAGGGAGGTCTTTCCCTATCTGGCCAAGGAGATGAACCTCAATGAGGCGCAGATCTACGGTGTGGCCACCTTCTATGAGAATTTCTCTCTGGAGGCCAAAGGAAAATACGTCATCAAGGTGTGTGACGGAACGGCCTGCCACGTGCGCAAATCCGTCCCCATCCTGAACAAGCTGCGTCAGGAGCTCAAGCTGGACGACGGCCGCAAGACCACCGACGACCAGCTGTTTACCGTGGAGACCGTCTCCTGTCTGGGCGCCTGCGGACTGGCGCCCGCGCTGACCGTCAACGGGGAAGTACACGCCGCCATGACGCCGGAAAAGGCCGTCGCTCTGCTGGCGGAGCTCAGGAGGGAAGCATAATGACCAGAATCAACACCCGGGACGAGCTGATCGCTCTCCGTAAAAAATGCATCGCCGCCGAAAAGCGGGAAAAGCGCAAGATCCTCGTGTGCGCCGGGACGGGCTGCGTCTCCGGCGGCTCGCTGAACATCTATGCCGCCCTCAAGGAAAAGATGGCCAAGGAGGGCATCGCCTGCGAGGTCGAGCTGGCCGCCGATCCCCACGAGGACGTGGTCGGTCTGAAGAAGAGCGGCTGCCACGGCTTTTGCGAGATGGGACCGCTGGTGCGCATCGAGCCCGAGGGCTGGCTGTACACCAAGGTCAAGGTCGAGGACGTGGACGAGATCGTGGCTTCCTCCATCCAGGAGGGCAAGCCGGTGGAGCGTCTGGCCTACAAGCAGAACGGCGTGATCTATGAAAAGCAGGAGGACATCCCCTTCTATCAGAAGCAGACCCGCAAGGTGCTGGAGGACTGCGGCCGCATCGACGCCGACTCCATTCTGGAATACCTGGGCATCGGCGGCTATCGCGCCTTTGAAAAGGCTCTGTTCGACATGGAGCCCGCCGATATCGTCAAGGAGATCTCCGATTCCAACCTGCGCGGCCGCGGCGGCGGCGGCTTTGCCGCCGGCACCAAGTGGAGCCAGGTGGCCCGGCAAAAGACGACCCCCAAATACATCGTATGCAACGGCGACGAGGGCGACCCCGGCGCATTCATGGATCGCTCGGTGATGGAGGGTGACCCCCACCGCATGCTGGAGGGCATGATGATCGCGGGCATCGCCTGCGGCGCAAACGACGGCTATATCTACGTCCGCGCCGAATATCCCATGGCGGTCGCCCGTCTGCGCACCGCCATCGCACAGGCCGAGGAGCTGGGCCTGCTGGGCGAAAACATTCTGGGCAGCGGATTTTCCTTCCGCATGCACATCAACCGGGGCGCCGGCGCCTTCGTCTGCGGCGAGGGCAGCGCCCTTACCGCCTCCATCGAGGGCAAGCGGGGCATGCCTCGCGTCAAGCCGCCCCGCACGGTAGAGCACGGCCTGTTTGACAAGCCCACCGTGCTCAACAACGTGGAGACCTTTGCCAACGTGGCGCCCATCCTGCTCAACGGCGCCGACTGGTACAAGAGCATCGGCCCCGAAAAGAGCCCCGGCACAAAGGCCTTTGCCCTGACGGGCAACATCCAGAACACCGGCCTCATCGAGGTGCCCATGGGCACCACTCTGCGGGAGGTCATCTTTGATATCGGCGGCGGCATCCGCGGCGGCAAAAAGTTCAAGGCCGTCCAGATCGGCGGCCCCTCCGGCGGCTGCCTGACCAAAGAGCATCTCGACCTGCCGCTGGACTTTGACTCGCTGAAAAAGGCGGGCGCCATCATCGGCTCGGGCGGACTGGTGGTCATGGACGAGGACACCTGTATGGTGGAGGTCGCCCGGTTCTTCATGCATTTTACCCAGAACGAATCCTGCGGCAAGTGCGTTCCCTGCCGCGAGGGCACCAAGCGCATGCTGGAGATCCTGGAGCGCATCGTCAACGGCGAAGGCCGTGAGGGCGACATCGAGCTGCTGGAAGAGCTGGCCGACACCGTCACCAACACCGCTCTGTGCGGTCTGGGCAAAACGGCCGCCGGTCCGGTGGTCAGCACCATCAAATATTTCCGGGACGAATATGAAGCCCACATCCGGGAGAAGCGCTGTCCCGCCGGCGCCTGCCAGAAGCTCAAGCGCTTTACCATCGATCCCGAAAAGTGCCGCGGCTGCTCCAAGTGTGCCCGCAACTGCCCGGTGAACGCCATCTCCGGCGAGGTGCGCAAGCCCTTTGTCATCGACGGCAGCAAGTGTATCAAGTGCGGCGCGTGCAAGGACAACTGTGCCTTTGGCGCCGTAAAGGAGGGCTGATCCTTATGATGAAAGAATATATGCTCATCGACAAGATCCCCGTCCCCATCGAGGGCGAGAAAAACATTCTGGCTCTGGTGCAAAAGGCCGGCATCGACATGCCCACCTTCTGCTATTATTCCGAGCTGTCGGTGTACGGCGCCTGCCGCATGTGCATGGTGGAGGACGACCGGGGCAATATGCATGCCGCCTGCTCCACTCCGCCCAAAGCGGGCATGAGCGTGGTCACCAACTCTGCCCGTCTGCGCAAATACCGCAAGAACATCCTCGAGCTGCTGCTGGCCAACCACTGCCGTGACTGCACCACCTGCGAAAAGAGCGAGAGCTGCCGCCTGAAAGAGCTGGCACGCCGCTTTTATATCGAGGACGTCCGCTTCCCCAACGGCAAGACCGAGCCCGAACGGGACGAATCCTCCGTCTGTATCTCCATCGACCACTCCAAGTGCATCCTGTGCGGCGACTGTGTCCGTATGTGCAACGAGGTGCAGAACGTAGGCGCCATCAGCTTTGTGGGCCGCGGCTCCAAGATGGAGGTGGGCACCGCCTTCAAGGTGCCCATCGCCAACACGCAGTGCGTCGGCTGCGGCCAATGCTCCGCCGTCTGCCCCACCGGCGCCATCGTGGTCCAGAAAAACGTCACCCGCACCTGGGAAGCCATCTATGATCCCAACACCGTGGTGGTGGCGCAGATCGCCCCCGCCGTCCGTGCCGGCGTCGCCAAGGAGCTGGGCGAGGAAAACGGCGTCATCGCCGCGGGCAAGATCTTTGCCGCCATGCGCCGCATGGGCTTCAACCATGTGTACGACACCACCACCGGCGCCGACCTGACGGTGACCGAGGAGGCCGCCGAGTTTTTGGAGCGTCTCAAGGACGACGGCCCCTTCCCCATGTTCACCTCCTGCTGCCCGGCGTGGATCCGCTATGCGGAAAACAAGCACCCCGAGCTCATGCCCAACATTTCCACCTGCCGCAGCCCCATGCAGATGTTCGGCTCGGTGATCAAGGAGTATTTCGAGCACAATGAAAAGACCGCCGGAAAGCGGATCTTCAGCGTGGCCGTCATGCCCTGCACCGCAAAGAAATACGAGGCCATCCGTCCCGAGTTCAAGCGGCCCGACGGCACCGATACCATCGACGCCATCATCACCACCCAGGAGCTCATCCAGATGATCCACGAGGCCGGCATCGACTTTAAGAACATCTCTCCCGAAAGCTCGTCCATGCCCTTTGGCGGCACCTCCGGCGCGGGCGTCATCTTCGGCGTCACCGGCGGCGTCACCGAGGCCGTCCTCCGCAACGTGGAGCCCGACAAGACCTACAGCGCTCTGCAGCAGATCGCCATGTCCGGCGTCCGCGGTCTGGAGGGTGTCAAGGAGACCACCTATCAGGTGGGCGATCAGGAGCTGAAGATCGCCGTGGTGAGCGGTCTGGGCAACGCCGAAAAGCTGATCCGCAAGGTGCAGTCCGGCGAGGCCTTCTACCACCTCATCGAGGTCATGGCCTGTCCCAGAGGATGCATCGCCGGCGCAGGTCAGCCCTTTGCCCGCAGCCGGGAAAAGGCCGAGCGCGCCAAGAACCTCTACACCACCGACAATATGACCCAGATCAAGCGCTCCGAATCCAACCCCGCCATCGACGAGATCTATGCCAAGTACATCGGCCGCAAGGCGCACAGCCTGCTGCATGTGCACTATAAGGTGAAGAAAAAATAAACGTTCCCAATAAGAAACGCCGCCCAGATGGGCGGCGTTTCTTTCGAAGGGGCATTCCCTTTGGAGAGGTGGCTCCCCGCAGGACGCAGGGTGCGGAATCTCTTACGCGGCGTCCGCCTCAGTCGCTGAAATCGCTGTCGATGACGATATCGAACCGATAGTCGGGATAGGCGGCGGACATTTCGTCCCGCACCGCCTGGCAGACGGCGGCGGCATCGATGCCGAAGTTCATCACCAGATCAAAGGTGACCCGCTTCTGCTCCTCGTCGGCATAGAAGGCGTGGATCTCCTTGACCTCGGGATGGGCGAGAGCGATGGCCTGCGCCTTGCTCCGGATCTCGGAGGAACGGCTGCCCTCCGCGTTGGCGGCATAGATGCCCACGGTGAGGACGATGCCGTATTCGGCATAGACCTTTTCGCTGATGGAACGGGTGAGGTGGTGGAGCTCCCGGGCGGTCATATTTTCATCCACCTCGATATGGACAGAGCCGATGGTCTTTTCCGGGCCGTAGCGGTGGAGGATCAGGTCATAGGCGCCGTGCACCTGAGGATAGGAGCAGATCATCTCCCGCAGGCTGACGGTGAGCTCGCCCTCCACACGCTGACCGATGAGGCCGTTGAGGCTTTCCATCAGGATCTCTACGCCGGCCTTGAGAATGAAAATGGAGATCACCGCGCCGAACCAGCCCTCCAGATTCCACTGGAACAGCAGGCTGAGAGCGGCGGCAACCAGCGTGGAGGCCGAGATCACGGCGTCGCCGATGGCGTCGGTGCCCGAGGCCACCAGCGATTCGGAATGGAGCTTTTCCCCCTGCCCCTTGACGTAGCGGCCGAGGAAGATCTTGACCAGCACTGCGGCGGCGATGATGATGAGGGAGACCACCGTATAGCTTGCGGCCGTGGGGGTGATGATCTTTTCCACGCTCTCCCGCATGGATGCCACGCCGGCCAGCAAAACGAGGATGGCGATGATCACCGAGGTGATGTGCTCGATGCGCCCGTGGCCGTAGGGGTGCTTTTTGTCGGGGGGACGGTTGGCAAGACGGGTGCCCACGATGGTGATGACCGACGACAGGGCGTCGCTCAGATTGTTTACCGCGTCCAGAATGACGGCGATCGAGCCGCTGACCAGCCCCACAAATGCCTTGAAGGCCACCAGAACCAGATTTGCGGCGATGCCCGTCAGGCTGACCCGGACGATGGCTTTGCTGCGATCCATGATATCAAACGCTCCTTTCAGCGCAATCTTTCCAGCATTCTATGCAGCAGGGAATAGAGCTGTCCCGCCTCCTCGGCGGAAAGGGGGACGCAGGCGCCCACCTGGGCGGGCACCTGAGCAGCCTGCTCCCGCAGAGCAACGCCCTGGGGGGTGAGGGCGATGACCACGCTGCGCTCGTCCCTGGGATCCCTGGCGCGGGTGACCAGACCCCGCTCCTCCAGCTTTTTCAAAACCGGGGTCAGCGTGCCGGAATCGAGCCACAGCGCCTCTCCCAGCGCCTTGACGGTGGCCGAGCCGCGCTCCCACAAAAGCAGCAGCACGATATATTGGGTATACGTCAGCTCCAGCGGATCGAGATAGGGCTTGTACAGCCGCACGATCTCCTTTGCCCCGGCGTAAAGGGGGAAGCAAAGCTGATTTTCCAGCTTGAGCAGATCATGGTTTTCAGACATACATACCTCCGAAAAGATTCCCATTCCGCAGGCGCATCACGCATCCTGCGGAATGGGAGGGGAAAAGGGGGATGAAAAAAAGGTACTGCGAATCAGAACCGGACGGTGCGGGGCGCCTCGGTAAAGGAAGAGAAGGTGGCCACGGCGTTTTTCAGATAATAGACCTCGGTGTTTCCGTCGCCGGGGGTATACATGGCCTTGAGGGCGGGATAGGCCTCCAGCATATGCTGCTGGGGCTCCAGACGGTTGTCCAGAACAGCCTGCGCGGAAACGCGCAGCCACTTGGCGCCGTCAAAGGCGCAGATCTCGATGCGGGGATTGTCCTTGAGCTGGTCGGCCACCTTTTTGCTGCGGCCGGTCTGGATATAAAGATGATCCTCAAACAGATCGATGGTGCCGAAGGGGCGGACACGGGGCTGATCCTCTTCCACGGTGGCGAGATAATAGGTGCCGACCTTTTTCAGAAACTCGTATACTTCCTGCATGCTTCTCTCTCCTTACAGCAGGGCGGCCACACAGGCCTCCACATCCTTCATATCGGCAGTGGGCTCGAAGCGGGCGACCACGTTGCCCTCCCGATCGGCGACGAACTTGGTGAAGTTCCACTTGATATCCGGATTGGTCTTGTAATTCTTGTCGATGGTCTTGAGCATGGCGGACATGGCCAGCGCCTTGGCGCCCTTGCCAAAGCCCTCAAAGCCCTTCTGGCTCTTGAGGTAGCCGTAGAGCGGCAGCGCGTTTTCGCCGTTGACGTCCGACTTTTTCATCTGGGGAAACTGGGTGTTGTACTTGAGGGTGCAGAACTGGTGGATCTCCTCGTCGGTGCCGGGGGTCTGACCGGCAAACTGGTTGCAGGGGATGTCGATGATCTCCAGGCCCTTGTCGTGATAGGTCTCGTACATCTTTTCCAGAGGCTCGTACTGGGGGGTGAAGCCGCAGCCGGTGGCGGTGTTGACGATAAGCATCACCTTCCCGCGGTATTGCTCCATAGAGACCTCGCTCCCATCGGGGGCGGTCAGCTTGTAATCATAAATGCTCATGGGGTTGCTCCTTTCTCGGGCGGTTTGATTTTTTACAATTTGATTTTACACAATCAATCTTGTCTTGTCAAGGGGAAAATGGAAAAAAGATTGCATTATGAAAAAAATGGGCGTACAATAGATTTTGTATCCCCGACAAGAAATATTCCCACCATATCAGAACAGGAGACTACTATGAGTGACAATGGAAACACCCCTCGCGGCCGTCAGCGCAACGTGACCGGACAGGGCAAAAGCGTTTATAAGCGCGGCGAAGGTCTGGGCACCGGCCCCGTGGGCAATCAGAGCGGCTACAGCGGCCGTCCCGGCACCACCGGTCAGCAGCAGCAAACCGGCGGGCAGCGCAGCTCCTCCCGGGGCAAAACCTCGCTGATCGCCATCATTCTGGCGCTGCTTTTGGGCGGCGGAGGAGGCACGGCGCTGCTGGGCAATCTTTTTGGCGGAGACAGCTCTGCCACCACCGATTACAGCAGCCTTTCCCCCTCCACCTCCTATACCCAGCAGGGCAGCACAAGCACCTCCAGCGGCTATTCCACCGGCAATCTGGGCGATCTGTCCAGCCTGCTGGGCGGCTTTACCTCGTCCAATGTGTCCACCGGCTGGACAAGCTCCACCAACACCGGCAGTCTGGACACCACCGTCGCCTCCGGCGCACGGGCAAAGCGCACCAACATCGTGGGCAGCGGCAAGGACGTGGTGACCATCATGGTCTATATGTGCGGCACCGATCTGGAGTCCAAATACGGCATGGGCACCGCCGACATTCAGGAGATGTATGCCGCCAACATTTCGGACAACGTCAACCTGCTGGTGATGACCGGCGGCTGCTCCGCATGGAAAAACAACGTGATCAGCTCGAAGGTCAACCAGATCTATCAGGTGAAAAAGGGCGGCCTGGCCTGCGTGGTGGACAACGCCGGCACGGCGGCCATGACCTCTCCCGACAATCTGGCCTCCTTCATCCAGTTCTGCGCCAGGAATTATCCCGCCAACCGCAACGGGCTCATCCTGTGGGATCACGGCGGCGGCTCGATCACAGGCTATGGCTATGACGAAAAGAACCGCACCTCCGGTTCGATGAATCTGGCCGGACTGAACAGCGCCCTCAGCAAGGGCGGCGTCACCTTTGATTTCATCGGCTTTGACGCCTGCCTGATGGCCACGGTGGAAACCGCCCTCACCCTCACCCCCTATGCCGATTATCTCATCGCCTCCGAGGAGACCGAGCCGGGCATGGGCTGGTATTATACCAACTGGCTGACCAACCTCTCCAAGAACACCTCCCTCTCCACGCTGGAGATCGGCAAAAACATCGTGGACGACTTTGTCTCGGTCAGCACGCAAAAGTGCCCCGGTCAGTCCACCACCCTTTCGGTGGTCGATCTGGCCGAGCTGGAGGTCACCGTGCCCCAGGAGCTGAAGGACTTTTCCTCCGCCACCTCCAAGCTGATCCAGAGCGACGGCTTCAAGACCGTCTCCGACGCCCGCTCGGACGCCCGTGAGTTTGCCGTTTCCTCCAGGATCGATCAGGTGGATCTGGTGGATCTGGCCAACAACATGGGCACGCAGGAGGCCAAGGATCTGGCGGACGTCCTGCTGGGCGCCGTCAAGTACAACAAGACCTCCCGGGATATGACCAACGCCTACGGTCTGTCCATCTACTTCCCCTACAAAAAGACCTCCTCCGTGCAAAACGCGGTGAACACCTTCTCCGCCATCGGCATGGATGAGGAATATCTCCGCTGCATCCAGCAGTTTGCCAGCATGGAGGTCTCCGGTCAGGCGGTCTCCGGCGGCGCGTCTTCTCCGCTGGGCTCGCTGCTGGGCAGCTATGGCGGCTCGTCCTCCTCCGCCTCCTCCACCATGGGTCAGGAGGCCATCTCCCAGCTGCTGGGCAGCCTGCTTTCGGGCAATCTGGGCGGCGTGTCCGGTCTGACGAGCGGCAACAGCGGCTTCCTCGGACGGTCTCTCGACGTGGATTCCGCCACCCAGTTCATCACGGACAATCAGTTTGACGCCGGGCGTCTGGTGTGGGTGAATGCCTCCGACGGCACGCCCCAGATCCTCCTGCCCGCCGATCAGTGGGAGCTGGTCACCGATCTGGAGCTCAACGTCTTTGTGGACGACGGCGAGGGCTATATCGATCTGGGTCTGGACAATGTCTATTCCTTCACCTCCGATTGGGGTCTGTCGGGCGAATATGACGGCGCTTGGCTGGCCATCAATCAGCAGCCCGTGGCCTATTACCATGTGAGCACGGTGGACGACGGCACCGACTATGCCATCACCGGCCGGGTGCCCGTGATGTTCAACGGTGATCGCGCCGACCTGATCATCGTCTTTGACAACAGCAATCCCGGCGGCTATGTGGCCGGCGTCCGCTTTGACTATCGGGACGGCGAGACCGACACCATCGCAAAGGCCATGTCCGCCGACGAGATCCAGCCCGGCGACCGGATCGACTTCCTGTGCGACTATTACGGATATGACGGATCCTATCAGGACAGCTATTATCTGGGCGATCCCCTCACCGTCCCCGCGGGCGGTCTGACGGTGAGCGACGTCTATCTGTCCGACACCTATTCCGCCACCTACCGCTTTACCGACATCTACGGCCAGACCTACTGGACGCCGGTGATGGACTGAGTCCCGATTTCTTTGCACAAAGCAAAAGAGCCGCGAAAGCGGCTCTTTTTGTTTTTCTCCAAAACCTATGGGGCGGATCGCCGGAAAAATCAACTTATAGTTGGTTTTGTGAAAAAATGCCTCTATTGTTTTCAACCAACCGTTTTGATATAATACAAACAACGATTGAAACAAGAGGTGGTTTTGAAGATGGAGCTGGGAAAGAACATCGCGGCGCTGCGGCGCCAGAAGGGCATGACGCAGGAGCAGCTTGGCCAGGCGCTGGGCGTTTCCGGTCAGGCGGTGAGCAAATGGGAGAAGGGCGGCGCGCCCGACACCGAGCTGCTGCCCTCCATCGCCGACCGTCTGGGCGTGACGATCGACACGCTCTTCGGCCGTGCGGACGAGCCCACGGAGAACATGAGCGAGACCCTGATGCGCTGGCTGGGCGCCATTCCCGCGGAAAAGCGCATGATCGAGCTGTTCCGCCTGCTGTGCGTCACCTTTCAGCGCCCCTACTATGTGAACGAAAGCACTTTGGGCGACCTGATGGATTCGGTTTTTGTCCATTTGCCCATCAAGTCCTGCTATTCCACCGACATCATCAACCACACGGAGGAAACCCTTTGGATGCGCTCCAGCGCCGTGCTGGACAACGGCATCCAGCTGGGCGTCCCTGCGGAGGACTGCCCCATGTTTTTGCTCATGCCCGAGCCGGAGGGCGGCTATGAGGCAAACCTGATCGACAACGATCGGTATCGGAAGCTCTTTTCCGCGCTGGCGCTGCCGGGGGCGCTGGAGCTGGTGCGGACGCTTTACGGGCGAAAGACCGGATACTGCTCTGCAAAGGCAATTGCAAAGGCCGCCGGGATCTCCCCGGAGGACGCAGAGCGGGCGCTTTCCGCCCTGTGTGATTGCAACGTCCTGAAAAAATCCCAGGTCGAGTTGGAGACCTCTCCGGTGGAGGTGTACACCCTGTCGGATCTGGAGGCCTTCGTGCCCTTCCTGCTGTTTTCCCGCTGGATGTGCGATCGGGGCAAGGCCTATATCTGCAGCTGGGACGACCGCAAACGGCCGCTTTTGAAAAAACGGGAGGAGGAAAACCATGAAGGGAACGGAATCTAAGCGAGCGCTGCTGGCTTCGCTCTTTGAAAACAATCGGATCAACTATGCCCTTACGCTGACCGTCTGCGTGGTCTCCGCCGGGGTGAATCTGATGGTTTCGTGGCTGCTGGGCGCGGTGGTGGACGCGGTGAGCACGGCAAACTGGGCGGCGCTCACCCGGACGAGTGTGCTGTGCCTTGTGTGCATTCCGCTGATCTTTTTCAGCGACGGTCTGCTCGCCCACGTCAAGGCGCGCTTCGTCCATCGTGGAATGGGACAATACAAGGCAAAGGCTTTTTCCCTTCTGTCCAAAAAATCGGTGGCGGCCTTTACCACGGAAAACACCGGCACCTATCTTTCCGCCCTCACCAACGACGCCCTTTCGGTGGAGAACAACTATCTGAACAGCGCGGTGCTGCTGGTCTATTACGGCATCCTGTTTTTCGCGGCGCTGGGCATGATGCTGTGGTACAGTCCCCTGATGACCCTGATCGTTATCGTCCTGACCGTCCTGCCCATCGCGGTCACCGTGCTGATGGGCAACGGGCTGGCAAAGCGGGAAAAGGCCACCTCCGACCGGAACGAGGCCTTTACGGCGCAGCTGAAGGATCTGCTGGGCGGCTTTGCCGTCATCAAGAGCTTTCAGGCGGAAGCCCGCACAGAGGCCATCTTCTGTGAGGAAAACACCCGTCTGGAGCACACAAAGGAGCGCCGCCGCAGGTATGCCGGCATCCTCAACGCTGCCTCGGGCGCCGCAGGCGCCGCGGTGCAGTTCGGCATTTTCCTCATCGGTGCGGTGCTGGCCATGCGGGGCAGCATCACCGTGGGCACGGTGCTGATCTTTGTCAATCTGTGCAATTTTATCACCCAGCCCCTCCAGGTCATCCCCGAGCAATGGGCGAACCGCAAGGCCGCGCTTGCCCTCATCGACAAGCTGGCGGCGCTCTTGACCGAAAACGCCCAGGAAGGCGGCGAGGCGGCGCCCAAGACCCTGCAGCAGGGGATCGTCCTGGACGGCGTGACCTTTGGCTATGAGGCGGACAAACCGGTCCTGCGGGATGTGTGCTGCACCTTTGCCCCGGGAAAGAGCTATGCCGTCGTGGGCGCCTCCGGCTCGGGCAAATCCACCCTGCTCCATCTGCTGATGGGCGCAAGGCGGGACTATACCGGCTCGCTGACGTTGGACGAACGGGAGGTGCGGGAGCTCTCTGCAGACAGCCTGTTCGATCTGATGAGCCTGATCGGGCAAAACGTATTCCTCTTTGACACCACCATCCGCAGCAACATCACCATGTTCGCCTCCTTCCCCGACGAGGACGTGGCCCGGGCGATCCGCCTGGCGGGTCTGGAGCCGGTCATCGCCCAGCGGGGCGAGGAGTACCGCTGCGGAGAAAACGGCGTCCATCTCTCCGGCGGCGAGCGTCAGCGGATCTCCATCGCCCGCAGTCTGCTGCGGGGGAGCAACGTGTTGCTGGTGGACGAGGCCACCTCGGCACTGGACAACGAAACCGCCCAGCGGATCTCCTCCGCCATCCTCGACCTGGACGGCCTGACCCGCATCATCGTCACCCACCGTCTGGAGGAGAGCCTGCTCTCCCGGTATGACGGCATCCTCATGCTGAAAAACGGCGTCGTGTGCGAGCAGGGCACCTTTGACCAGCTGATGGCGAAAAAGGGACAGTTCTATTCCCTCTACACCGTATCCAACGGGTGAACAGAATCTCGGAACAACCAAAAACCGCACCCCAAACGGGGTGCGGTCTTTTTCTCTTCTCTTCAGAAAATCAGCTGCAAAAGCATATACAGCCAATGGGCGGCGACGCCGGCGCACAGGCCGCCCACGGTGTGGAACAGGATGGCCTTGCCGGTGTGCTCCGGGCTGCCCAGCACGTCCATCATGGAGACGTGGGTGCTGAGATAGCCGCTCCAGCACATGCACATGGCGGTGAACACCGCCAGATCGTTAGCGGACACCTTGCCCAGCGCGGCCAGACCGGGGATGGCGCCCATGGCGGCGCCTGCCGAGCCCAGTGCCGTCACGGGGACGGCAATGGCGGCCGGATCGGAAAAGCCGAACAGCGGGGTGAGCAAAAACTGGATCTTCTGGGCAACCCACGGCAGCAGGGCGATGCCCTCATAGGCGCCTCCGGTATAGCCTCCGTCGGCGGGGCCGCAGGTCAGCATCATAATGAAGGTGCAGATGATGAGCACGCCGGGGATGATCCCCAGACCCAGCTCCACGCCGGTCTTGCCGCCCTCCATCAGCACGGTGATGAACCGGGTGCCGCCGGGGTGTTTGTCCTCGGTCTCGTCCAGCGCGGTCTCCGCGCCGCCCTCCAGCGCGTCCTCGGTCTTACCCATGACGGAGGCCGTATAGCGGAGCATCAGCCTCGTGCTGACGACGCTGCCGATGATGGCGCCCAGATTGCCGCACACCACGGCCAGAAAGGGCGAGCCTGCGGAGGGGCGGATGCCCAGCATAAAGGCGGTCACCATCAGCCCCATGCCAAAGGAGGTGCCCAGATTGGTAAGGGCGGGGATCTGGTATTTTTTGAAATAGCGGCGGAAGCGGTTGTCGTGGGCCAGCGTGAGGATGGCGGGATTGTCGCTGAGGTAGGTGGTGAGGACGCCCACCGTGGCCGCCCCCGGCATGCCGTAAAGCGGCTTCATAACGGGGGAAAGCAGGCGGTTGAGCAGACCGATCACGCCGTATTCCGCAAAAATGCCGGCCAGCGCGCCGGTCATCACCGCCAGCGCCATGATATACAATGCGGTGTCGATGAGCAACCGATAGGCGGTGTTCATCATGGTGTTGATCATATTGGTCAGCCCCATGGGGACGGCGAACAGGGAGAACAGCAATACAAGAATGACAAGGCACAGTACAGGGCGAAGGATCCTTTGCTTTTTCCCTGCGGGAGATGCCTTGCTGGGACTTTGTTGCATACGCAAGCTCCTTCTTTGTCAGCTGTCTGCCGGGAGAGGACAGGAGAGCCGACAAACGTTATGATTCCGAATCATGTCTATATTATAAAAGACCGTTCAGAGGAAATCAATCTCCGGGCGGCAGGCACTTTCCCCTGCTATTAAAGAAGAACCTGTTTTCTTCCCCATTGTTCACAACGGGGATATTGAAATCGTTTTCGTTTTTCGCTATCATAAAAGCATAAGAAAAACGCCCCCACGATGAGGAGACGCCCTATGGAACATCGCTTTTTTCTGAAAGGAAACCTGTGCCACACGCCCGTATTGGGCAGGCTTGAGGTGCACGAGAATGCCTATCTTCTGTGCGAAGACGGCCGCAGCGGCGGCATTTTTGCGCAGATTCCTCCCCAATATGCCCACCTTCCGGTGCACGACTGGGACGACTGCCTGATCGTGCCGGGGATGGTGGATCTGCACATCCACGCGCCCCAGTTTGCCTATCGCGGGACGGGGATGGACTATGAGCTGCTGGACTGGCTGAAGATGCGCGCCTTTCCGGAGGAGATGAAATACGCGGATCCCGCCTATGCGCAAACCGCCTACGGCCTGTTTGCCGACGCGCTGGAAAAAAGCGCCACCACCCGCGCGGTGATCTTTGCCACCATCCACCGGGAGGCGACCCTCTGTCTGATGGATCGGATGGAGCGGACGGGGATCGTCAGCTATGTGGGAAAGGTCAACATGGATCGGGACGCGCCGCCCGAGCTCACCGAGCCCGGCGAGGGACGTGCCGCGCAGGACACCGTCCGCTTTGTGGAGGAGGCGCGGGAGCGCGCCTATACCCGCACCTTTCCCATTCTGACCCCCCGCTTTATCCCCAGCTGCAGCGACGCGCTGCTGGAGGCGCTCTCCAGGGTGCGGCGGGACTATGCCCTGCCGGTGCAGTCCCATCTGTCGGAAAACCCCGGAGAGGTGGAACTGGTGCACCGGCTTATGCCGGACGCCGCCTTTTACGGAGAGGGCTATGCCCGCTACGGCCTGTTTGGCGGCGAGAGCCGCACCGTGATGGCCCACTGCGTCTATTCCTCCGAAGAGGAGATCGACCTTCTCCGAAAAAACGGCGTGTGGGTCGCCCACTGCCCCAATTCCAACATGAACGTGGCGTCGGGCATCGCCCCCATCCGCAAATACCTCGACCGGACGCTTCGGATCGGTCTGGGCAGCGACGTGGCCGGCGGGCAGACCGAGTCCATGTTCCGCGCCGTTACCGACGCGGTGCAGGTCTCCAAGCTCTATTGGCGGCTCGTCGACCCCCAGGCAAAGCCCCTGACCTTTGCGGAGAGCTTTTATCTGGCCACCAAGGGCGGCGGATCGTTTTTCGGGCAGGTGGGAAGCTTTGAGCCCGGATACGAGCTGGACGCCGTGGTGCTGGACGATTCCACCTACCCCCATCCCCAGCCCCTTTCGGTGCAGGACCGTCTGGAGCGGGCGGTCTATCTGGGGATGGATCGGGACAGCATCCGGGAAAAATACATCCAAGGCAGAGCGGCGCGGACGATCTGACACGCTCACACAAAAAATACAAGCCCTCGGCAGGCCGGGATCCGGCAGCCGGGAGCTTGTTTTTTTCGTTTTTCCGGTCAAAGGGTTTTGAGATACCGCACGTCGCAGGCAAAATGCTCGGTTTTCACCGGCGGGTCGGCAACCCGGACAAAGCCGTATTTTTCGTAAAACCGCTGTGCCGCCGTCATGTTGGGAAGGGTCTCCAGATAGCAGCGGCGATAGTACTTTCCCGCATATTCCAGCGCGGTGTCCATCAGCCGATGGGCGATGCCCGTCCCCCGGGCACGGGGAAGACAGTACATTTTTTGCAGCTCACACAGGTCGTCGGCGCCCGAAAGCCTGCCGATCCCCACGCCGCCGACGATCTCGCCCGCCTCGTCTTCGGCCACCCAATACCGATTTCCCTCGGTGCGGTAGATCCGGGAAAACCGACCCAGATCGGGATCCGCCCACGCCGTTCCATCATGGGCTGCGCCAAACTCGATGAGACAGCTGCGGATCACGCCCTCCACCGCCCTGTCGTCGGAGGGGCGGATCTCCCGGATGACGGGTCCGACGCCTCTTTCATACAGCTCCGGCCGCAGGGCGCTGAGAATGGGGAGCTGCGCCCGCACCCGGCGGGTTTCCTCAAGGTCAAGCTCGGCGTACAGCACGGTTTCCTCCGTTCCCGCCCCCTCCAGCACCCTTCCCCACGGGGAGCATACGATGGAGTTTGCGTAGGAGACATAAGACGCGGCCTCGTCCCGCGCGGGGGCGCAGCCCAGGGTGAACAGCTGGTTGTCCACCGCCCGCATGCGAAAGCTGAGCTCCCAGTGCATGGGGCCGGTGGTCATATTGAACGCCGCGGGGACAAAAATCGCCTCCGCCCCCGCCAGACTCATGCACCGGAACAGCTCGGCAAAGCGGATATCAAAGCAAATGGCAAGGCCGAAGATATGCCCTTCCGCCGAAAAGACCGTCACCCGGTCGCCGGGGGTGAACACCTCCGATTCGTGAAAGCGCTGGCCGCCCTCCACGTCGATGTCAAAGAGATGGGCCTTTCTGTGCCGGGCGATCTCCCGCCCCTCCGGATCAAAAACAAAGCAGGTGTTGTAGAGCAGATCTCCGTCCCGCTCGGGAAAGGAGCCTCCCACCAGCGTGACGCCGGCGCTTTTGGCCATCTGTCCCAGCGCCGTATACACCCTTCCGCCCTTTGGCTCGGCATAGGCGGGAAAACAGCGGTTGTCGTAGGGGCAGCAAAACATCTCCGGGAGGACGACGATCCGCGCCCCGTTTTCCCCGGCCTGACGCACAAGGTGTCCGGCGGTTTTCAGGTTTGCCTCCTTGTCCGGGCCTACCTTCATCTGGATCAGTGCCGTTTTCATCGGTTTCGTTCCTCCCTGCGCCTGCCCGGTTTGCTCCGGTGTGTATGGTACCCGATAGGGAGTTTGCCTCATTCCCCGAGGAAAAAGCGGGAGAGGCGATCCTTGTAATCCGGGGCGGTATCGTATACGGCATGGCCGTAGCCGTCGTACAGGAAGAGCTCTGTCTCGGTGTGCCCGCTGAGGCGCTGCGCGATCTGTTTGGAGGCGTCTCCGCCCAGTACCCGGTCGTCCGACGATCCGAGGATCAGCACGGGGCAGGAGATCTTTTCCACATCGTCCGCGGAAAAGCCCCGCATTCCCTCTGCCAGAATGACAAAGCGGGCAAGGTCCTCGTCGGTGACGGTCGCGGCAAGCGCGCACAGAAGCTCCCGGGACTGTTCAAACACCTCCGTGGGATAGAGGGCTTCGCCAAAGGCGAGGTACAGTCCCTCGGCGTCCTTTTCCCGCGCCAGACCGATCCAGTTGTCGATCGTCCCGAACTGCTCCGGGGTGATCTCGGCGGAGGTGGAGCCCAGCGCCAGTCTGCGCACCAGCTGGGGATGATGGATGGCGATCTCCAGAGCCATCATGCCGCCCTGGGATGCGCCGAACAGATTCACCTGCTCCAGCCCCAGCGTCTCAAGGGCCTCTGCCGTGTCCTGCGCCATTTGGGAAACAGAGTAGGTCGCGGGAAGCTCGTTCCGGCGGTCAAATACGTAGATGGTAAATGCATCCGTCAGCGGCTGATAGGCCTCGGCAACGGCATCCGCCGACGCCATGACGCTCTGCACGCTCAGTCCGGGAAGGATGACCAGCGTCTTTTCCCCATGGCCAAAGGAAAAATAGTCCATGGAAAAGGCGTCGGTTTTTACCGTCCGGATGGGGATCGACTCGTCAGCAGAGGACGCGGCAAAACGCTGCAGGATGGCGGCCGCCTGGGCGCGGGTGAGCGCGTCTTTGGGAAGCAGCCTGCCGTTCGCACCGAGGAAAATGCCCTCCCCGGCGGCCCAGGCCATGGCATCCCATGCCCAATCGGAGATCGCCCCGCTGTCGGCAAAGCCCGCCAGCGCAGATGTGTCCTGTGCCTCGGCCTTTGCATAGCGATAGAGGATGGTGGCCGCCTGTTCCCGGGTCACCGGATCATCCGGCGCAAAGACGGTATCGGACACGCCGGAGACGATGGCTTCCGACGTAGCCCAGCGGATCGCGGGAGCGTACCACGCGTCTGCGTTTCCGTCGGCAAAGGGGATCGCGCTCTCGCTCTCCGGCTCGCCGGCCATGCGCCACAGCACCGTGGCAAGCTGGGCACGGGTGAGGGCGCTCTCGGGGGCAAAGGTGCCGTCGCCGTATCCCGTCATAATGCCCTTCCGCAGGACGTAGCGCACGCTGTCTCCATACCATGCGTCGGCATTCACATCGGGAAAATCGCTCAGCTGAACGTATTTCAGGCCAAAGCCCCGGGCATAGCGGATCTCGTCGGAATAGCCGCCCTCCGCCGTCAGCTTGGGGATGTTCACCGGGAGGGTGCCCGTGGGCGTCTCGTCGGGGGACAGCATCAGATAAAGCGCCGCCGGCATGTTGGGGCCGTACTGCGCCGCGGCGCCGTCGGTCACCCGGGGATCCTCGCTCATGCCCTTGGACGACCACGCGACGCAGATGGCGTCGGCAGCCTCGTACCGGGCGATATCATAGGGGAGATTGCAGCTCATGATGCTCACGTCGCCGCCAGAAGCGTGAACGCTGTCGATGATGGCGTCCGCCTTTTTCGCGGCGTCGCCGTTCAGCCCGGCGGCGGAATACAGCTCCACGATAAGGATGACGTGATCCGCCCCTTGGGTAAGGGCCACCGCCTCCTCCGCGGGGATCCTCTGGATGGAATGCACGGTCACCTCCATGCCGTCGGCCAGCTTGTTTTCCTCCCGCAGGCGTCCGACGGCATATTCCATGCTGAGCACCTCGTTGTCATAGGCGGTGAGCACGACAACCTTTTCGTTTTTGCCGGTGAGAGGAAGGAGATTGTTTTCATTTTTCACAAGGGTGATGGCTTTTTTCGCAATGTTCCACTCAACCTCGTGGTGCTCTGTGCTGCCGACGACGGCAGAGGCCGCGGCGTCCGTGCCGCCATAGGGCCGGGTCAGACCGTGGTCGGCCTTGAGCGTGAGCACGCGTTTCACAGCGGCGTCCACCTTTTCCTTGGAGATCGCGCCGCTCTCCACCATATCCGCAAGCGTGCGGATATAGGTGCGCAGCTCGTCCATGCCTTCGGCGGTGGTGACGTTCACCGGCATGAGCAGGATGTCCACGCCCGCCTCGATGGCCAGCTTTGCCGCGTCGTATTTGTCAAAATGCTTGTCGATGGCGTCCATGTTCATGGCGTCGGTGATGACGACGCCCTCAAAGCCCATCTCGCCCCGCAGGATATCGGTGAGGATGGTCCTGGACAGGGTGGCGGGAAGGGTGATCTCCTCGCCGGTGAGCTTGGAGACGTAGGTGGTCTGCTCGATCCGGGGATATTGGATGTGGGCCGTCATGATGGCCTCCGCCCCGGCGTCGATGGCCGCCTGGAAGGGAACGAGCTCCCGTGCCCGCAGCTCCTCATAGCTTTTGTCGATGCAGGGCAGTCCGGTGTGGCTGTCGGTGGCCGTATCGCCGTGGCCGGGGAAATGCTTGAGGGTGGAGATCGCCCCGGTGGACTGCAGCGCCTGCATAAAGGCGACGCCCTGCGCCGCGACGGTCTCGGGGTCGTCGGAGAAGGAGCGCAGACCGATCACCGGGTTGGCGGGGTTACTGTTGACGTCGAGCACGGGGGCAAAGTCAAAGTTGATGCCCATGCTCATGATCTCCTCGCCCATGATCCTGGCGGCCTCGGCGGTGAGGGCTGTATCGCCCGCCGCGCCCAGCGCCATATTGCCCGGCATCATCGTGCCGTGTCCCAGGCGGGTCACCGAGCCGCCCTCCTGGTCGATGGCCACGAGAAGCTGGGTTTTGTGTCCGGCGTTTGCCCGCTGGGCGTCGTCCACATACTGCACCGCCTTGGCGGTGTCTCCGGCGTTCTGTGCGAACAGGATCACGCCGGCAAAGCCGTATTCCCGGATCATGTCGGCGGCCTCGTCGGTCAGCACGGTCATGCCCTGGGTCTTTCCTTCCCCGTCGATCGTATAGCGGAAGGCGGGCATAAGCAGCTGGGAGACCTTTTCCTCCGTCGTCATGGAGGCGAGGATGTCCTCCACCTCCGGCTGCTGGGCAGTCCCGGCGGCAAAGATGGGGCTGACCGCCCCCAGCGCAAAGATGGCGGCGGTCAAAAGGATGCATACGGCTTTTTTCAAAGTGTTCATGGAAGTTCCTCCGTTTTGCTTGATTTGGGATGGATCACATGTACTGATAGCGATCCCGATAGTGCCGCAGGGCGGCAAAGGTGACGATCACGCTGAGCAGCTCGGCAGCCGGCCATGCCAGCCAGAGTCCGGTGCCGCCCCACAGGGCAGTCAAGCCGTAGAGGCAGGCGGTGAGCACCACAAAGGTGCGGATAAAGGAGAGCACGCCGGACACCAGCCCGTTGGAAAAGGCAGTGAACAGTCCCGAGCCGAAAATGCTGATCCCCGCAAACACGCATGCAGGGAGAGACAGCAGGATGCCGTACTCTGCGATGGTGTAAAACTCCGTTCCGGGCTGG
The DNA here is from genome assembly GCA_902797555.1 of Oscillospiraceae bacterium. Classification (GTDB taxonomy): domain Bacteria; phylum Bacillota; class Clostridia; order Oscillospirales; family Butyricicoccaceae; genus UBA4644. The sequence goes on along the minus strand of CADBTM010000030.1, from coordinate 1,739 downwards.
AAGAAGATGCCCGTGAAGGGTTTTCGCAGGAAGAAGAGCACCACCATGGTCGCCGCGCCCAGCACCACGTTCCAAAGCATGCTGAGGCGATAGACCTTTTTCCGCATTTCCACGTTGCCGCTGCCGTAATGATAGGAGAACACCGGCTCTACCGCCGAGGTAAAGCCCATGAACACCATCAGGATCAGCGTCTGGACATAGGTGACCACCGTCAGGGCGCTGACGCCGATCTCTCCGTAGCAGCGAAAGGCCAGATGGTTGCAGAACAGCACCGTAACGCCCTGGGCGAGATTGGACACCATATCAGACGATCCGTTGAAGCAGATCTGGCCGATCTCCTTCAGATCGGGCTTGGCCAGCTCCAGCTTGTAGGAGCTTTTCCGGGCGATGACGTAAAACCAGATGGCATACAGGATGGTGCTGCAATAGCCGATGACGGTGGCGATGGCTGCGCCCCGGATGCCCATGTGCAGATGCTTCATAAACACATAGTCCAGCACGCAGTTGAGCACGCCGCCCACCATGATCACCACGGCGGCCACCACGGTTTTGCCCTCACCGATGATAAGGATGCCCAGTTCGGACTGAAGCAGTATGGCGATGGAAAAGCTGGACAGCGTCATATAGTAGGGGCGAAGGTATTCGATGGTGCCGTCGGTGGCGCCGCACAGCCGCATGATGGGGTTTGCGAACACGAGGCACAAAACGGTAAACACGATACCCAACAGAACAGTAAAGCTCATCACCCGGGAAAAGGTCTCTCCCGCCTCCTTGTGTCGGCCTTCCCCCACCTTTTTCACGATCACCGCGTTGCCGCCAGTGCCGATCATGATGCCCACAGCGACAAAAAGCGAAACGATGGGAAAGTACAGGTTGATGGCAGAGATGGCCATCTCCCCCACATACCGTTCGATAAAGAGGCCGTCCACCATCTGGTAGACCGCGATAAAGACAAAGGTGAAAATGCTGGGTGCCACGAATTTCAGCAGCGACCAGAAATTAAAATTCTGGGACAGCTCCTGATCCTGATTGGAATTGTTCAAGGTTTGTCCGCTCCTTTCTCTCCGCCGGACGCGGACGCCTTCCGGAAAACCGCCTTGCCGCCATCCCGGCGGAGCGGCTTTCCGGCGCGCATGGTTTCCGGGGGAAAACTGCCGATTGTAGTATCTTTCCCTGCCGTCATCAGATCTTCTTGCTGAAAATGCCCTTGACGATCTGGAAGAAGTTTTTCTTGTCCTCCAGCTTGGCCTTGATCTCGCCAATGGTGATGTCGGACTGGGAATTGTGAGTGGCCATGGCCTGCGCCAGCTTTACATAAAGATCCTTGAAGCGTTCGATGCTGGCATCCTCATAGCGGCTGGCGGCATAGTCGATCATCAGCTGCAGGCCTTCCGCGCCGTCGAGGATCTCCATATCCAGAATGGTCTGACTGGCGGCCTGATTCTGACGGACGTCCACCGCCTCGATATCAATGCCGCCCATACCGCCCATGTCGCGGATATCCTGCTGATAAAGCAGATAAGCGGATTCTCCGTTGGCCACCTGATTGCGGCTGTCCACATAGGGATAGCAGCTGTGCTCGATGCCCTTCTGCACCTGCTCGTGCACGTCGGCAAAGACGTTGCGCAGGGTGTCGTCATCCCGGAAGCGGACGCCCACCGGCAGATCGCGGAACAGCAGTCCCACGGTGGTCATGTTCTGGATGTCCTCGCGGCCGTTGTAGATCCAGCTCAGCTTGA
>CADBTM010000029.1 GCA_902797555.1 Oscillospiraceae bacterium | reverse complement strand
CAAGATCCTGCCTCGCCGCATGACCGGCACCTGCGCCATGCATCAGCGTCAGCTGACCACGGCCATCAAGCGTGCCCGCCATATCGCCATGCTGCCCTACACCGCAGACTGAGCGTTTTGCACAAACAAGAAAAGCCGCCCGTTGGGGCGGCTTTTTTTCGTTTTCAGGAGTTGTTTGCTGCCTTTTCCACGTCGATGGCCAGAACGATCATCAGACAGAGCAGGGCGTTTGACGGATCGAAAACGTCGATGATATAGGTGTCTGTCCAGTGCATCAGCTCCTTGCTGATGGAGGCCACCTCCACGCCGTTTGCGTCGAGGATGTGATAATCCCATCCGATAAAGTTGCCCTCCACCGTCCAGCCGTTCCAATCCAGCGTATAGGTGGGATGGAAGGGAGAAAACTCCCGCCGCATGGTGCCTGCCAGCGAATCGTCTACGATAAAATCAAAGTGAGGACGCCAGCGCATCATCTGACGCTTTACCTCTCCCAGAGGGTAGCCGTCGGGATCGGTGACGATCAGCCTTGTGACAAAGCCAAACTGCTGCTCCACCACATACACCGTGTTGCCGTCCTCGTCGTAAATGTCATATTTGTTCAGCAGGGTCAGGCCGCGCTGTTTGAACAAAAGCCGCATAAGCTCCTCCTTTTCGGATCTCTGTCCGAAGCTTATTTCTCATTGACCCGCTTGCCGGTGATGTGCTCGGGGATCAGGCAAAAGCACAGCACCCGGGGGCCGGACTTGCGTACTTCGTCCTCGATGTAGGCTTCGTCGCTGATAAACTTGCGGCTCAGGCGGCGGCTGATATCCAGCGCCTTTTCGTGGTCGGTGACCTCCTCGATGCGGCCGAAGACCACCACGCTGTGAAACTGAAGATACCAATCGTTTTCCACCGGCTTTCCTCCATCGGTGAGGGTAAAGCAGGCCTTTGGATTGGCGCGGAAGGCGTCCACCCGATGTCCCACGGGGCCGGAATGGAAGTAGATCCGCCCGTCCTCCTCGTTGTAAAAATGGTTGATGGGCGTGCAGTAGGGATAGCCGTCGTCGCCGATCACCGCAAGCACGCCGCGGGGACGCTCTTTGAGCAGACGGATGCACTCCTCCTCGGGGAGCTGCTGTTTTGCGCGGAGCATGGGTCGAAACATGGAAGACACCTCCGTTCTATGTTTCCCTTATTATATAACAGCACCGCGGGTTTTGCAAGGACAAAGGGGCGCAACATTTCCTTGCCATCCGGAGGGGAACGTGATACACTGAAAACAGAATCTGTTGCTGAGGAGGTTTGGCATATATGGAAACCAAATACACCGGAACGCTGCTGGACTTTATCGACCGGAGCCCCAGCGCCTTCCATGTGATCCGCAATTTTTCGGAGCTGCTGGACGAGCAGGGCTACATCCCCCTGCGTGAGTCCCAGCGCTGGGCGCTTCAGCCGGGTGGCAAATACTACGTCACCCGCAACGGCTCGTCCCTCATCGCCTTCCGCGTGCCGAAACAGCTGGCCGGCGGCTTTATGATGGCGGCAGCCCACTCCGATTCCCCCACCTTTAAGATCAAGGAGACGGCAGAAAAAGCCTCCGCCGGACACTATATCCAGCTGTCCACCGAAAAATACGGCGGCATGATCATGTCCACCTGGCTGGATCGCCCCCTGTCGGTGGCCGGACGGGTGCTGGTGCGGGAGGGGGACAAGCTGGTGACCCGGCTGGTCTGTGTGGATCAGGATCTTCTGGTCATCCCCAACGTGGCCATCCACATGGACCGCACCGTCAACGACGGCAAAAAGTATAACGCCGCCGTGGACACCCTTCCCCTGCTGGGCGGCATGGATGCCAAGGACAGCTTCCGCGCCATCGTGGCCAAGTCTGCGGGTGTGGAGCCCGACGCCATTGTGGGAGAGGACCTGTTCCTCTGCTGCAGGCAAAAGGGCACCGTCGTGGGCGCCGGAGGCGAATATGTCCACGCGCCCCGTCTGGACGATGTGGAATGCGCCTTTGGCTGCATGACCGGCTTTTTGCAGGCGGAAGAAAGCGGCAGCGTGCCGGTGTGCTGCGTCTTTGACAACGAAGAGGTGGGCAGCTCTACCAAGCAGGGCGCCGCCTCCGCGCTGCTGCGGGACGTGCTGCGCCGCATCGCCTCCGGTATGGGTCAGGATGAGGAAGACTTCCAGACCATGCTGGCACAAAGCTTTTTGGTCTCGGCCGACAACGCCCACGCCCAGCATCCCAACCATCCCGAATATGCCGACGCGGGCAACTGCCCCTATATGAACGAGGGCATCGTCATCAAGTACAACGCCAACCAGAGATACACCACCGACGGCGTTTCCGACGCCATCTTCCGCACGGTGTGCGCCGAATCGGGCGTCCCGGTTCAGGTCTTTGCCAACCGCTCGGATTTGGCGGGCGGCGGCACGCTGGGCAGTATCGCCAACACCATGGTTCCGGTGAACACGGTGGACATCGGCCTGCCCCAGCTGGCCATGCACTCCGCCTTTGAGACGGCGGGTGCAAAGGATCTCGACTATCTGGCCGATGCCATGACGGTCTATTTCGGCAAGAGCCTGCGCACCGACGCCGCCGGGGAATACCTGCTGTAAGCGGGGACAACGCCATGGTGATTTTCGGTGCCGATCGGATCGAGGAAATGCGGCAGCTCTTTGCGGGGCGGGTGGCGCTCATCACCTCCCCCTCCGGCCGCACGGCGGACAACTGCTCCACCATCGACCGTCTGCGGGAGCATTGCGACCTGCGCCTGCTGCTGGCGCCCGAGCACGGCGTGAGAGGCGACAAGGGCGCGGGAGAAGACTTTGGAAACGGCATCGACGACCTTTCCGGTCTGCCCATGATGAGCATGTACGCCAAAGGTTCCCAGCGGCTCCCCCAGGAGGCGCTGGAGCAGTTTGACACGCTGGTGTATGACATTCAGGACGTGGGCGCACGGTATTACACCTATATCTCCACCCTGAAAAACGCCATGGAGGCCTGCGGCAAGCAGGGCAAGCGGCTGGTCGTCCTCGACCGGGCAAATCCTCTGGGCACCGGCGCCGAGGGCACGGTGATGGAGGATGGTCTGCGCAGCTTTGTGGGCTGTCATTCCCTGCCTGTCCGCTACGGTCTGACCTGCGGCGAGTTTGCCCGGATGGTCAACGCCGAGGAGGGCTATGGCTGCGACCTTCATGTGGTGCCCTGCAAGGGTCTGCGCCGGGAGATGGACTATACCCATTGGGGGCGGGTGTGGGTGATGCCCAGCCTTGCCGTGCCCCGGTTCGAGACCGCGCTGCTCTATCCCGGCACCTGCCTCATCGAGGGCACCAACTGTTCGGAGGGGCGGGGCACTGCCGATCCCTTTGCCATCGTGGGCGCGCCGTTTGTGCGGGCGGAGGACTTTGCAAAAAAGTTCAACGCGCTGGGCTGTCCCGGCGTGACGGCAACGCCCATCTGGTTCACCCCCTTTTATTCCAAGCACGCGGGAACGCTGTGCGGCGGCATCCATCTTCACGTCACCGAAAAAGCCACCCTGCGGCCGGTGGCCATGGGGCTAAAGCTTCTCAAGCTGCTGCAGGAGGAATATCCGGAGGAGTTCTCTCTGCTGCCGCCCGGGTCGGACGGCATCCCCTTTGTCAGCCGTCTGGCGGGACATCGGGAGCTCGAGCGGCCGGACTGGTCGCCCGATGACCTCATCGCCCGGGGCGAGCGGGAATCCGCCGCCTTCCAGGCCCGCGCAGAGCAGTACAGACTATATTAAGTAAAAAACATAACGGAGGAAGAAAACCATGTACGAGTATAAAACCGAGATCCTGACCGTGGGCACCAAGTTTTGGAGCGACAAGGCGGACGCAAAGGACGCCGCCGAGCTGGACGATCTGCTCAACGAGCGCGCCGCAGAGGGATGGGAGCTGGCCACCTATGACTATATGGCCACCTCCACCCAGATCAAGGGCGCATTTATCGTCACCTTCCGCAGACAGATCTGAATCGATCTATAAAGCAAAAACACCCGCCATACGGCGGGTGTTTTGCAGCGTTTCAAACGTCAAAATCGCCGAAAAAGGCGATTTTGCTTTTCGATCGTTTTTGGCCGTTCCCTGTGTGGGAATGGGCAAAAACACTTAGACCCGCCGACTTTTTCCGCAGAAAAAGCGGCGAAACCGGCTCGCAAGCCGGAGCCTTTCTGTCAAAGAAGCCCAGCGCAGCGGGTTCTTTGACACTCTCAAAATCACCCGCCATACGGCGGGTGTTTTGTTATAACAGTCCTCTTGCGTCCCGATAATAGGCCACCGACTTTCGCAAAAACTCCTCCGGGACGCCGAAATGCTCGGCCAGCTCGTCGGGGCGGGTGTGCCCCCGACGCAGCTCATGCTTGAGCTCGTCCAGCGGCACCAGAGAGCGGATCGCCCAGCGATCCGCCCGCTCCTCGCAGCGGCGGCGCTGGCACAGATCGCTGTCCGCCGTGTAAAAGCTGCCCGTCATGCAGTGACCCATCTCGTGGGCGAGACGCACCAGCTCGCAGGCCTGACTCTCCTGCTTGTCGGGATCCATGCCGATGGATCCGTCGGGCATGGAGATGGCGCTCAGGCGACGCATGGGGAGATAATACACCCGCAGCCCCAGCCGATCGGCCTTGCGCCGCAGCCGCTGCAGGCGGGTCATCGCCCCTCCCTCTTTTCCTGCATGGCGCGCTTGAAGCGAATGAACTCCAGCACGTCCTCCTGATCCTCCCGGCTGAGCTGCTTGACCTCGCCGAAGAGGGCGAACTCCACGTCGGAAAGGCCTTTTTCTTCAAACAGCTCGTTGGCATCCACTCCCAGCGCGTCGCAGATGCGGCGGATGGTGTCGGTGTCCGGACGGTTGAGATCCTTTTCCCAGTTGCTCACCGAATTGTGCTTTGCGCCCACCGCCTCGGCCAGTTCCTTTTGGGTCATGCCCCGCTTTTTTCTGGCGGAGCGCAGCTTTTGTCCAAAGCTCACGCGATCCCTCCTTTTCTGCTTTCTTGCCCTTACTATACCACAGTGATTTCCAAAAGTAAAGATTTTTTTCGATAATTTTGAAGTTTTACCATTGACATTTCATTTTATCTGAATTATGCTATAGGCAACCTCCCAAACGGGAGAAGGGCATCTCCCCTCTTTTCCACTCATCTTCCCCTGCATTTTAGAAAAAAGAGCGTCCGATAAACCGGACAGAAATGGAGGAACCCATGGAGTTTCAAATCACACCCGATCAGGTGTCGGAGGAGACCCGCTGGCTGTGCGACATCGTGGGGATGAACAAGTTTCTGGAGATCGTTGATATGGCCGGAGGCCAGTATGTCTACATCCCCAAGCGCGCCACGCTGGAAAAGGAGCTGCGGCACCGCGCCATCCGTCAGGAGTTTGACGGGGGCAATCTGCGCAAGCTGGCGCGAAAATATGACGTGTCCGAGCGGCATATCCGCACTATCCTCAAGGAGCCGCCTGTCCATCCGTGAGCGCCCCTTCCCTCTTTACGCCGCAAAAAAAGTATGGTATACTGGGAAAAACGCAAGATGGGAGGCTGACGAAATGGGAAAGAACTCTTCCATCCTTCCGCCGGAAGACTATCTGGAGCCCCAGTGTGTGCTGTGCGGGGCGCCCTACGGCGCAGAGGAGATCAAATCCATCCCCCAGCAGCGCATCGCCGAAAAGCTGGATGAATATATGAGCCGCCGGGACTATGCCGGGGTAGAGCGCCATCTCCGCTATTGGCTGGAGGAGGCGCGCCTCGGCCGGGATCAGCGGGGCGAGCTGATGGTGCTGGGCGAGCTGGTGGGACACTACCGCAAGACCCACGAGCGGGACAAGGCCATCGTCTGTGAGCAGGATGCCCTGCGCCTGCTGCACGAGCTGGACTATGAGGACAGTATGTCGGCGGGCACCACCTACGTCAACATCGCCACCGCCCGCAATTCCTTTGGGGACAACGACCGGGCGCTGGAGCTCTTTCAAAAGGCCAAGGCCATCTATGAAGCGTCCCCCGGCACCGATCCAAAGCTGCTGGGCGGGCTGTATAACAACATGGCACTCACCTGCGCCGCGCTGGGCGACTATGCCCAGGCCATGGATCTTTATGACAAGGCCATGGAGGTGATGGGCAAGGTGCCCTCCGGGCAGCTGGAGCAGGCGGTGACCTGCCTCAACCGGGCAAACGCCATCGAGGCGCGGGACGGCATGGAGCAGGGCGAGACCGCGATCTTTGCTCTGCTGGATCAGGCCGAGGCGCTTTTTGACGACGAGAGCCTTGTCCGGGACGGATATTACGCCTACGTCTGCGAGACCTGCGCCCCCACCTTTGCCTATTACGGCTATTTTGTCACCGCAGAAGATCTGAAAGAACGTGCGAGGATCATCTATGAACGGGCTTGAGCTTTCCAAGGCTTTTTATGAGACCTGCGGCCGTCCCATGCTGGAGGAGCAGTTTCCCCAGCTCCTCCCCCTGCTGGCCGCGGGGATGCTGGGCAGCGGGTCGGAGTGCTTTGGCTTTGACGACGAGGTTTCCCGGGATCACGATTATGAGGCGGGCTTCTGCCTCTTTTTGCCCTTGGAGGCCGTTGTAGACCGCCGCACGGCATTTTTGCTGGAGCGGGCATACGCCAAGCTCCCCCGGGAGTTTGACGGCGTCACCCGGTCGCTGATGGCGCCGGTGGGCGGCGCCCGCAAGGGCGTTTTGCGGCTGGACGAGTTTTTCATGGAAAAGATCGGCTCGCCCGACGGCACGCTCACCCTCAGCCAATGGCTCACCGTCCCCCAGCAGGCGCTGGCCGAATGCACCAACGGTACGGTGTTTTTTGACCGTTACGGCAAGCTGACCGCCATCCGGGAGGCGCTGGCCTTTTACCCCGAAGACATCCGACGGAAAAAGCTGGCGGGCAATCTGCTCACCATGGCCCAGGCGGGACAGTACAACTATCTCCGCTGCATCCGTCACTGCGAGACCGGCGCAGCCCAGCTGGCGGCGGCCGAGTTTGTCAAAGGCGCTATGGCGGCGGTTTTCCTGCTCAACCGGGTGTATCATCCCTATTATAAATGGAGCTTCCGCGCCATGCGGGCGCTGCCCAAGCTGTCCATCGAGGCCGAGCTGCTGGAATACCTGCTGACCACCGACAACGAAGCGGGCACCTATGAGGAAAAATACGACGTGATCGAGGGCATTGCCGCCGACCTGATCGACGAGCTGATGGAACAGGGTCTGACCCAAGCCACCTGCGGCGATCTGGAAAAGCACGCCTATTCGGTAAACGACGGCATCGGCGACGGGCAGGTACGCAACCTGCACGTCCTCGCCGCCATATAAGGAGGACGCCATGAAGCTGCACGGACTGCAAAAAATGACTCTGCTGGACTTTCCCGGCCATGTGGCCTGCACCGTCTTTTTGGGCGGGTGCGACTTCCGCTGCCCCTTCTGCCACAATTTTCAGCTGGCCGAGGGGCGGGAGGCGCCGGTGATGGACGATGACGAGCTGCTCCGCTTCCTTTCCGGACGGAAGGGGCTTTTGGACGGGGTGGCCTTTACCGGAGGCGAGCCCTGCCTCCATCGGGAGCTGCCCCGGCTTTTGGAGCGCATCCGGGAGATGGGCTATGCCGTCAAGTTGGACACCAACGGGTATCACCCCGATCTTTTGGGCGAGATCCTGAACAAGAAGCTGGCCGACTATGTGGCCATGGACGTGAAAAACAGTCCCGAAAAATATGCCGAGACCTGCGGCGTCGCCGCCGTCTATCTGGACGTGATCACCCGAAGCATCCGGACCATCATGGACAGCGGCGCGGACTATGAGTTCCGCACCACGGTGGTGCGCGAGCTCCACGAGGAGCGGGATTTTGCCGCCATCGGTCAGATGATCCAAGGGGCAAAGCGCTATTTTCTCCAAGCCTTTACCGATCGGGACACCGTCCCCTTTGAGGGATTTCACGCGCCCGACAAGGCCTCGCTGGAGCGTTTTGCCGCCGCAGCACGCCCCTTTGTCGATTGTGTTTCTCTTCGGGGTGTCGACTAAATCTGGTGTTTCTTTATTTTTTTAACCACAAGATATTGACATCAGACCCTATAAGTAGTATGATAGACCTGCATGGATCTCCGTGAGGTCTATTATTTTTTGAACATATATTGGGAGGCTGCACACATGTATCAGGTAGTGAAACGGGACGGCTCGGTCGTCGATTTCAACATTTCCAAGATCAGCGCTGCCATCACCAAGGCCTTTGAGGCACTGGGCAAGCAGTACCACCCCAATGTGATCGACCTGATCGCCATTCGGGTCACCTCGGACTATGAGGAAAAGATCCGGAACGATCGGATCACGGTGGAGGACATTCAGGACAGCGTGGAAAAGGTGCTGTCCGAGGCCGGCTATGCCGATGTGGCAAAGGCCTACATCCTGTACCGCAAACAGCGGGAAAAGGTGCGCAACATCAATTCCACCCTGCTCAACTATAAAGAGCTGGTAAACAACTATCTCCAGATCAACGACTGGCGCGTCAAGGAAAACTCCACCGTTTCCTATTCCGTGGGCGGTCTGATCCTTTCCAACTCGGGCGCCATCACCGCCAACTATTGGCT
>CADBTM010000028.1 GCA_902797555.1 Oscillospiraceae bacterium | reverse complement strand
CGTTATTGAATCGCGAGGAAAATATCATCAAGGAAACTGTTTATACAAACGGCCATCAGGAATGTAGTTTTATAAAAGCACATCCAGCGGATATGAAAAATGAAAAGCTGAGCCCTAAAGCGTTATCCTCAAATTATGTCGGCAGAATTAAGTATCGTTCTTATTCGCAAGGCTATGCGGTAGGTTATAATTATATTGATTTAACATTAAGTACAGATAGCGGTATTCAGCAAGAATATAATTTTATGGGGCATTACGCATCGGTTGCTGGCCTCGTTGGCTTAATTGCCTCCGTCTTCACTGTGCCTGGTGCTATTGCGTCAGCAGTTGCTTCAAGGATTCTCACTATTTGTGGTATTGTAGCATCCGGTTCTTCTGTAGCTTTTACTTTACCCACCTTTGTAGTCAAAGCAAATTGGTATTCCAATGATTGGTATTTAACAAACCCCTTCAATACCAGTATGAACAATACCATTTCTGGCATTAAGTATTCTTTTGACCTACAAGGGACTTCTCATACACAATATAGTGGTTCTTATTATTCTCAATCTGCATTTTCATCACACAATACAGCTTTTGCTGATGACGCTTACTGGCGGTTATATTCCTATTACGATGACTATGATATTGTTGATTGGATTTAACTCTTATGAAGCTTCACAACGAAAACCCAGGCTCTGAGCCCGCGCTCTCTCCCCGCTTCTGTGCCGTATGCCTTGCGATCCACGTGTTTTTGCTGGTTCTCTTTGTCGTTCTTTGGATCGCGCATCCCGGAGCGATGTCGCTGCCCTTCGCCCTGATCTTTTTGGCTTCGCAGGTTTTGTCCATTTGCGTACTCTCCTACCGTTTGATTCAATGGAGCAAAAGCAAGAAGAATCGCGAATAACCACCCCTCCCGCGCCCCGCTTGGGGCGCTTTTCTTATGTTTTTCTTCCCGGACGCCTTGCAATCCGCGGTGGGCTGTGCTACACTGTGGGGTAGACAAGATTCTTTCGCATTTTATTTTTATATGATATGGAGGAAACCGCAATGTTTGACAAACTGACCGCGAAGGTCAAGGCTCAGCCCAAGACCATCGTCTTTACCGAGGGCACCGACGCCCGCATCCTGTCCGCCGCCTCCCGCCTGCTGGCGGAAAAGCTGATGGGCGTGGTGCTGGTGGGCGGCGAGGAGGCCGTCAAGGCCGCTGCCGCCAAGGATGGCTTTGACATCACCGGCGCCGAGATCATCGACCCCGCCACCTATCCCGAGATGGACAAGATGGTGGAGACCATGGTGGCTCTGCGCAAGGGCAAGATGAGCCCTGAGGAGTGCCGCGCCAACCTGATGAAGGGCAACTATTTCGGCACCATGCTGGTGAAGATGGGCAAGGCCGACTGCCTGCTGGGCGGCGCCACCTATTCCACCGCCGACACCATCCGCCCCGCGCTGCAGCTGGTCAAGACCAAGCCCGGCGCACATTTGGTGAGCTCCTGCTTTATTCTGAACCGCGAGACCGGCGACGAGAATCTGCGCACCATCTGCATGGCCGACTGCGCCGTGAACATCGACTATCAGGACACCGTGGACAAGGACGGCAACGTCACCTTCACCGCCGCGCAGAAGCTGGCTGAGGTGGCCGTGGAGGCCGCCGGCTGCGCCAAGACCTTCGGCATCGACCCGAAGATCGCCGTGCTCAGCTTTTCCACCAAGGGCTCCGGCAAGGGCGGCACCGTCGCTCTGTCTCAGGAGGCCACCAAGGTCGTCAAGGAGACCCATCCCGAGCTGAACATCGACGGCGAGATGCAGTTTGACGCCGCCGTGTCCCCCACCGTCGGCCAGCTCAAGTTCCCCGGCTCTCCCGTGGCAGGCTATGCCAACACCTTTATCTTCCCCATGATCGAAGCGGGCAACATCGGCTATAAGATCGCCCAGCGTCTGGGCGGCTATGCCGCTTACGGCCCGATCCTGCTGGGTCTGAACGCCCCCATCAACGACCTGTCCCGCGGCTGCGACGCCGACGAGGTCTATAAGATGGCCATCATCACCGCCGCTCTGTAAGATCCGGTTTTTTGCTCCATCCTCCGCCCCGACCTTCCGTCGGGGCGGTTTTCTTTTTCTAAAAATGTTTGTCGTGTAAAACATCCAAAACAAAAGGGCGAATCGGTTTTGGTTTTCGGGAAAATGACGAAAAATAGCTTGACAAATGTTTAACAATACGCTAAACTGAGAAAGGATTCTTATCATAAGAACAAAAAGGAGCGTGATTGATTGAGCCGTTTGCGTATTTACACACCCGACAGCTCGCAGCAGATCGTGGACGAGATGTACAAAAATCTGGAGCGCCGCATCGACGTTGCCCCCAAGGGCAACTGTCCCGTGGAGCTGTCCGATGCTTTTCTGCGCATGTGCCTTGCCCAGAGCTGCGGAAAATGCGTCCCCTGCCGGATCGGACTTGCCCAGCTTTCCGCCCTGTTGGGAAAAATTCTGGACGGTACCGGCACGGAGGAGGATATCCAGACCCTGGAGAGTGCCGCACAGGCCATTTACGACACTGCCGACTGCGCCATCGGCCGGGAGGCCGGACGAACCGTGCTGGAATGCCTCAAGGGCTTCCGGGACGATTTTGAATCCCATCTGACCACCGGGCGCTGTCTTTCCACCTTTGTGGCGGTGCCCTGCGTCAACTCCTGCCCCGCTCATGTAGATATTCCGGGCTATATCGCCCTGGTTTCCGAGGGAAAATATGCGGACGCCGTGCGGCTCATCCGGGAGGACAACCCCTTCCCCAGCGTGTGCGGCCTGATCTGCGAGCATCCCTGTGAGGAGCACTGCCGCAGAAACATCATGGACGACTCGGTGAACATCCGCGGCCTCAAGCGCACCGCCGTGGAAAAGGCGGGTCACGTTCCCGCTCCCAAGTGTGCTCCCCCCACCGGGCGCAAGGTGGCCATCATCGGCGGCGGCCCCACCGGCCTGACCGCGGCCTACTACCTCACCCTGATGGGACACAGCGTCACGGTGTACGAAAAGCAGAAAAAGTTCGGCGGCATGCTGCGCTACGGCATCCCCCGCTACCGTCTGCCGGCCCGGTTCTTGGATGAGGACATCAACGTGATCCTTTCCACCGGCATCGAGGCGCACACCAATGTGGAGATCGGCAAGGATATCTCCTTCTCCGAGATCCAGGAGAAATTCGACAGCGTTTACATCGCCATCGGCGCCCACTCCTATAAGAAAATGCGCATCCCCGGCGAGGACGCCGAGGGCGTCGTTTCCGCCGTTCAGTTCCTCCGCGCCATGGGCGACGACGAGCCCATGGACATCCGCGGCAAGCGGGTGATCGTGGTGGGCGGCGGCAACGTGGCCATGGACGCCAGCCGCACGGCCATCCGCCTGGGCGCCGCCGAGGTGCACGTGGTCTACCGTCGCCGGGAGCAGGATATGACGGCGCTTCACGCCGAGATCCAGGGCGCCATCGGCGAGGGCGTCGATCTGATCACCCTCAAGGCGCCCGCCTCGGTGGTCACCGACGAGCAGGGCAAGGTGACCGCTCTGCGGGTCAAGCCCCAGATCCCCGGCGAGTACAAAAACGGCCGTCCCGTTCCCCGGGATGCCCAGCTCCCCGAGGAGGATATCCCCTGTGATCTGATCATCGCCGCCGTGGGTCAGGCCATCGACTTCGGCCACTTTGCCGAGGCCGGCATCACCGCCTCCCGCTGGGGCACCCTTCAGGCTGAGGAATCGGGCGCCGTGGCCGGCACCAACGGCATCTATGCCGGCGGCGACTGCGCCTCCGGTCCCGCCACCGTCATCAAAGCCATCGAGGCCGGCAAGACGGCTGCCGCCAACATCGACGAATATCTGGGATATCACAGCGTCATCGACTTTGATACTCCCGTGCCCCGCGCCCACGCCCGGCTGCGTCTGGCAACAGGACGGTGCAATATGGTGGATCGTCCCGAGGGCGAGCGCATCAAGGACTTTGAGCTGATCGAAGAATGTCTGACCGACGAACAGGCGCATCAGGAGTGCTCCCGCTGTCTGCGGTGCGATCACTTCGGCTACGGCGCTTTCCGGGGAGGGAGGAAAAAGGCATGGTAACATTGACCATCGACGGACGGCAGATCACGGTAACGGAGGGCACCTCGATCCTCACCGCTGCCCGCCAGCTGGGTCTGCGCATCCCCACGCTGTGCTATCTGAAGGATATCAACGAGATCGGCGCCTGCCGCATGTGTGTGGTGGAGGTAGAGGGCAACGACCTGCTGGTGGCGGCCTGCAACGCGGGCTGCGAAGAAGGCATGGTGGTGCATACCAACACTCCCCGTGTCCGCGCCGCAAGACGGCTCAACATCGAGCTCATCCTCTCCCGCCACAATGCCAACTGCACCGGCTGTACCCGCAGCGGCAACTGCTCGCTGCAGACGCTGGCGCGGGATATGAACGTCCTCGATCTGCCCTTCCCCCAGCAGCCTGTTTTCCGGGAATGGGATCACGATTACGTCCTCATCCGGGACACCTCCAAGTGCATCAACTGCATGCGCTGCGTGTCCTTCTGCGATAAGGTGCAGGATATGCACGTATGGGACGTGACGGGCACCGGCGCCCACACCGGCGTAGGCGTAAGAGATCGCCTCGACCTGAAGGATGCCGGCTGCGCCTATTGCGGCCAGTGCATCACCCACTGTCCCGTGGGCGCGCTGCGGGCGAGAGACGACACCATGGAGGTCTTTGACGCGCTGCGCGATCCCGACAAGATCTGCGTGGTGCAGGTGGCGCCCGCCGTCCGCGCCGCGTGGGGCGAATCCTTTGGCCTTACCCACGAGGAGGCAACCGTGGGACGGATGGTTTCCGTTCTCAAGGCCATCGGCTTTGACTATGTGTTTGACACCAATTTTGCCGCCGATCTGACCATTATGGAGGAGGGCAGCGAGTTTGTGGAGCGCATGACCCATCCCGACAAATACAAGCTGCCCATGTTCACCTCCTGCTGTCCCGGATGGGTGCGCTATGCCAAGCTGCGCGCCCCCGAGATGGTGGAAAACCTGTCCACCGCAAAGAGCCCCCAGCAGATGTTCGGCGCGGTGGCAAAGACCTATTTCGCCAAAAAGCTGGGCGTCGATCCCAACCGGATCTTCTGCCTGTCCATCATGCCCTGCACCGCCAAAAAATACGAGTGCGCGGTGGAGGAGGTCAACGACTCCGGCGCGGGACGGGACGTGGATATGTCCATTACCACCCGCGAGTTCGTCCGCATGGCGCGCTTCTGCCAGATCGAGCCCATGAGCCTGGGAGAGAGCGAGTTTGACGATCCTCTGGGCGAGGGCACCGGCGCCGCCGTTATCTTCGGCACCACCGGCGGCGTGATGGAGGCCGCTTTGCGGTCGGCCTATTTCCTCATCACCGGCGAAAATGCCGATGCCGACGCCTTCAGCGGCGTCCGGGGTCTGGACGGCTGGAAGGAGCGCACCTTCCGCGCCGGAGATATCACCGTCCGCACGGCGGTGGTCAACGGTCTGGGCAACATCGGCAGACTGCTGGACGCCGTCAAAAAGGGCGAGGTGCACTATGACTTTATCGAGTGCATGGCCTGTCCCTCCGGCTGCGGAGGCGGCGGCGGTCAGCCCATTCACGACGGTCAGGAGCTGGGCGGCGAGCGGGGCAAATACCTCTATTCCCTGGACAAGAACTCTGCTCTCCGCTTCTCCCACGAAAACACCTCGGTGCAAAAGCTCTATGAAGAATATCTGGAGCATCCCCTTTCCCACGAGGCACATCATCTGCTCCACACCGATCTCAAGGCGTGGAAGCTGTAAAAAATCTATGACAGCGCCCCGGATGCAACCGCATTCGGGGCGTTTTCTTCTGCCAAAAAACCTGTTGTCAAGCCCGCCTCGGCGGATTATAATGAAAGAAAACCGGGAAAGGGGGCGGATGCTATGACCACTGCGGCAAGATCGCTGCTGCTGCAGCTGCAGCTTGCGCTGCTTTTTGTCCTCGTGGCGTGCATCAGCGTCTTTGTCCCCTCCGTATTCTTGCTGTGCGGATGCTCCACACTGGTGCTCATGGCCTTTTCCCTGGCGCTGATGCTGTACTTTTCCGACCACATCATCGACCCGGACACCCGAAGGTATCTTGTGACCGTTTCCGGGCTCATCGTCCTGTGGGTCACACTGCGGGGCGCGAAGTACATCGCCTTTGAGGAAACCGAGGTCATCGCCCGCCACATCTGGTATCTCTATTACGTCCCCGCCCTGCTTATCCCCCTGTTTTCCCTGTTCACCGCCCTGTCGGTGGGAAAGCGGGAGTGGCGGGTCCGTCCGAAAACCATCCGATTTGCGGTGGTCTTTACCGGCCTTCTCATCGCTCTCATCCTCACCAACGACCTCCACGGTCTCGTCTTTCGCTTTGCCCCCGGCTTTGCGGGATGGGACGCAGATTATACCCACGGACCGGTGTTTCCCGTGGTCTATCTGTGGATCCTGCTGCTCACCATCGGGGTGTTTTATATTCTGCTTTCCCGCTGCCGCCTGTCGGCCAGCCGCAAGCTGGTGTGGATTCCTCTGCTGCCCGTCCTGTTCGGCGTAACCTATCTGGTGCTGTACACCCTTGACCTGTGGCCGCGGATCCACGGCAACCTTTTCGGCGAGTTTCCCGAGGCGGTGTGCTTTTCCCTGGCCGGGATATGGCTGGGGCTGATCCGCATCGGTCTGATTCCCTCCAACGCGGGCTACGGCAGGCTGTTCGAGCTGTCGTCGCTGGCCGCTCAGATCGCCGACCGGAGCTATCGGGTGATCTATCGCAGCGGCAACGCCGCTCCCCTCTCCCGGGAGCAGATGGCCTCGTCCTCCGACGTGCTGCTGGAGGAAAACACCCGGGTGCACCGCAAGCCGGTGGCCGGCGGATACGTCTACTGGCAGGACGACATCGCCGAACTCAACCGGCTCAACGGCGAGCTGCGGGAGGTGGGCGAAACGCTGGCGGAGGAGGCCTCCCTGCTTCGTCTGAAAAACGAGCTTGCCGAGCAGCGTGCCCGCATCGAGGCAAAGACCCGGGTCTATGACGTCATCGCCGAGCAGGTGCTGCCCCAGTCCCGGCGCATCGATGCCCTGTGCGCACAGGCGCAGGCGGATCCCGCCCTCTATGCACAAAACATGAAAACCGTCTGCCTGCTGGCAGTGTATATCAAGCGGTACGCCAACCTTTCCCTGCTGGCCGCCGAGCACGAGGAAATCGCCGAGGGCGAGCTGTTCCTCGCGGTGTCCGAATCCCTGCGGTGGGTGCGGGAGATGGGGATCCCCGCCCTCGAGACGCCGCCGGAGCAGGCGCAGCCGATCCCCTCCCGCCGGGCGCTGCAGGTCTATGCCCTGTTTGAAACCATTTTGGAAAGCGCCCTCCCCTCCCTCACAGGGCTGCAGGTGTCCTTCCGCGGCGGGACGCTGCGCATCGCGGCGGAGGGCGGAGAGATCCCGCTGCCTCAGGGCTGCGACGCCCAGCTCGAGACAGAGGGCGGCGTTTCCTATGTGCGCATCCCGCTGAGAGAGGCAGGTGCGCCCGTATGACTGCCCTCGGTCTATTGCCCATCCCGATGCAGAACTTTGTCTGCCTGTGGGCGCTGCTTTTGTGTCTCGGCCAGATCGCCGAGACGGTGCTGCTGTGGCGGCAAAAGCGGTATGGGCTGTGCGCCGCAACCGTCCTTTGCTTTGCATGCAGCTATTTCATCCTCCAAGTCTGCCGCGCCGGAACGGAATGGCGTCTTCACGGACAAGGCGAGCCGGTCGCCATGGCGGCGCTGAAGCTGCCGGGCGGGCTGTATCTCGCCATATTCCTCCTTTTGACGGCGCTCTGCGTCCTGCTCTATCGCAGCGTAGTCGCGTGGCGCACAGAGCATGTCACCTCGGCCTCCATCAAGGAGAGCGTGGACGGGCTTCCGGCGGGCGTGTGCTATTATCTGGAGGATGGGCGCTGCATCTTTTCCAACCACCGGATGAACGACATCTGCTTTTCCTTGATGGGGTGTTCGCTGCAAAACGGGGCGGCGCTCTATGCCCATGTGTGCGACAACCCCATCTGCGCCCTGCCCGACCGCACGGCGGTCTCCTTCCGCCATCGGCTGCTCACCTACGGCGGCGCGCCCCTTCACGAGCTGATTGCCGACGATATCACCGAGCTCTATGAAAAAAACCGCCTGCTCCGCGCCGACAACGAGCGCTCCCGCCAGCTCTCCGACAGCATGCGCGCCTATGGCGAGACGATCTCCGACACCGTGAGGCGGCAGGAGATCCTGCAGGCCAAGGCCAACATCCACGACGAGATGAACCGCATGATCCTCGCCACCGGAAAATCCGTTCAGGACGGCACCCGGGCCGAGCGGGGAGACATTCTGCGGATGTGGCAGAGTCAGGCGCTGCTTTTGTGCAAGGAAGCCGACACCCACAAGAGCAGCAACACGGTCTCCGACCTCAATGCCCTCGCCGCCGTCATCGGCCTCCGGCTGATCTGGCAGGGCGTCCCCGACAGCGGCGACCCCGCCGTGCTCACTCTCTTTCTTGCCGCCGCCCGTGAGGCCATGGCCAACGCCGCCAAGCATGCAGGAGCCAGCGTGCTCACCATCTGCGCGGAGGAGGACGAAGCCGCCCTTTCCGTCCGGTTTACCAATGACGGCACACCTCCCGCCCGCCCCGTGGCCGAAAGCGGCGGTCTCGCCACCCTTCGCCGGCGGCTGGAGGCTGCGGGAGGGCGCATGGACATCCGGAGCCAGCCCGTTTTTTGCCTCGCCGTCACCATTCCAAAAGGAGGAACGCCCCATGCCGTATAAAGTGCTCATCGTAGAAGATCAGGAGATGCCCCGCCAGCTGTTCGAGATCTTTGTCAGATCCGATCCCCGCTACACCCTTGTGGCGTCGATCTCCAACGCCGAGCTGGCCATCGACTTTTGCAGTCACGGCACGGTGGATCTCATTCTGATGGACGTGATGACCGAGCTGGGCAGCAGCGGGCTGGACGCCGCCGAGGCCATCAAAACGCGGTATCCGTCGATCAGGATCATCATCGTCACCAGCATGCCCGAGGCCTCGTGGCTGAGGCGGGCGCGGGAGATCGGCGTGGACAGCTTTTGGTACAAGGAGGCGCAGAAGGAGCCCATCCTCACCGTTATGGAGCGGACGATGGCGGGAGAAAGAGTCTTTCCCGACGAAACCCCGGTGGTGCCCATCGGCTTTACCAACAACCATGACTTTTCCGAGCGGGAGCTGGAGATCCTGCGGGAGCTGATCACCGGCGACAGCAACGCCGAGATCGGCGAACGTCTGGGCATTGCCGCCAGCACCGTCAAATATCACGTGCAGAATATGCTGGAAAAGACCGGAATGCACACCCGCACCGAGCTGGCCGCCGTGGCCCGCAGTCTGGGCATCGCCATCAAATAAAGCCGCCGAACACTACCCGTTTGGCGGGGGAAATCCTCTTCAGAAACAGATATACTGATTATAGGAAAGTATTTGCTTCCATCCATTTCAAACACATGAAGGAGGATTTCCCGATGAAAAAGCTCATTCTCTTTGTATTGGCCGCAGCCATGACTCTTGCTCTGGCAGCCTGCGGCGGACAGTCTCCTGCCGCTCCCGCTCCTGCACCTTCTCAGACGACGCCCACCCAGACGACGCCTGCCGAGCCCTCTCCCGCCCCCGCGACCACCCCTGCCGAGCCTTCCCCCGCTCCCGCGGCGCCGGACACTCCCGCTCCCGCCGCCGACGGCACGATCGCCCTCACAATGAGCCAGATCGCTCTTCAGGTGGGTGAGACCGCCGTGCCCATGCCCTACACGCTGCCCACGCTGGCCGATGCCGGTGTGCCGGTGGATCCCTACTATCTGACGCTGGAGGTTGGCTCCGGCGAGTTCTTCTCCCTCAACATCTATCTGGATGAAAATGAGGATTATGTCATCGTCCCCGACTATTACAACGGCGGCGACGCCGCGGTTTCCATGTCCGAGGCCGAAGCCGAGGAGATCACCATTTCGTCCTTTGCCTCCGCTCCGGAGGATCAGGGCGTTTCCCTCCTGGGTGTGGGCTTTGGCATGGCCAAGAGCGCGGTGCTCGAGCTGCTGGGTCAGCCCATGTGGGAGGACGATACCTATTTCGAGTGGACCGTAACGGTAAGCGATGCGCCTTATGAGGGCAGCTTTACCGTCTATTTCACCTCGGATGCCGCCGACGCCGTGGTTTCTCAGGCCGATCTGAGCGTGATCGAGCAATAACCGACCTTCAAAATTTCCTGCAAAACAGGAGGGTTTTATGAAGCAGCTTCTTTCCGGCGCGCCCCGCAGGATGCTGGCCGTTCTGCTGTTGCTCTTCCTGGGGCTCTTGTCGGCCTGCGGAGGGAAGGCGCCTGCCGCGCCGACGCCTGCGCCCTCTCAGACGACGTCTGCCGAGCCTGCTCCCGCCCCCGTGGAAGCTCCCCCCGCCGCACAGCCCACGCAGCCCGAAGACCCCGTTGTGCGGGCATCGTCGGTGAGCCAGCTTGTGGAGGCCATCCGTCCCGGCGCCACCGTCCTGCTGGAGCCCGGAGAGTACAACCTCACCGAATACCTCTCCGCGTTTCCCAACACGGCGGATCGTGACGCATGGAACGCCCAGCATCCCTATGTGCAGATTTGGGAAGCGGCGGACGGGCCGGAGCTGGTGATTCAGAATGTCACCGGGCTGACCGTCGAGGGCACTTCGGACGATCCCGCCGACATCCTGCTGATCACCGAGCCCCGCTATGCCGCTGTACTCCGTCTGAACGACTGTACGGATATCGTGCTGGCCTGTCTCACCATGGGACACACCGACGGCGCCGACTGCAGCGGTGACGTGCTCTGCCTGGAGCGCACCAAAAAGGTGTATCTCCAAGCGGTGGATCTGTTCGGCTGCGGCGTCTACGGCATCAGCTGCAGCGATTCCTGCGGGGATGTGTACGTCTCCGATTCCACCATCCGCGACTGCGAGTTGGGTCCCTTTTCCATCCATGGAGGAGAGGGCGATTTCCAGTTTACCGCCTGCTCCTTCTACGGCTCGGGCGGCGGCGGCGAGTACGAGATCAACGAGACCTCCCAGCTCTCCTTTGTGGGCTGCGACTTTGGTCTGGATGAGACCTATGAATGGTACGGCCGGGAGAACGTTTCCTTCGAGGACTGCGAATGGACAGAGCCTGATTATACGGATTTCTACACCGATTTCTACAACGAATTTGCCACCCATGTTCCCCCGTTTGACTTTGACTCCTTCACAGAAGTGGCCTTGGAAGACTGGACGCTGGAGGGCACCGGATGGGCAGGCTATTCCGTCGTCGATCCCCAATCGGGCGAGACCCGCTATCTGGACAGACTGGACGAGGACGAGCCCGCGGAGGACTATGCCCTGCTCTATCTGGACGAGTTCGGCACAGGCTGGCTGGAGACCGGCGACGAAGAACTGGATCTCAGCTGGTACTATGTGGATGAAACGGTCGCCTGTCTGGAAAGCGGGGAGCGCACCTTCTACGCCTCGGTGTATCAGAGCCCCGACGGCGACTGGTGGATGATGCTCCAGATGGACAAGGATCTGATCTGGTTCTATTGATTTCTCTTTTTGAATCAAAAAGCCCGTGAGAAATCACGGGCTCTTTTTTTGCGAAAACTATCCGTTTGGCGGGGGAAATGGGGAGAAAAATCCGTACAATAAAAACTGGATAGATATATTCTTTTCGCATTTTCTCTGGAAAGGAGCCTGTTCGATGAAAAAGAAACTGTTTTCATGGATCCTCTGTCTGGCCATGGTGCTGCAGCTGGCACCGATGACTGGCTTTGCCGAGGGCGAGGAGAACGAAAGCCTGGAATGCCAGCCCATCTCCAGCGCACAGGATCTGGCGGAGGGCGACACCGTCGTCCTTCTGGCGCAATCGCAGGGGGACGGTCAATGGTATGCCTTTGCCAATGAAACTGCCCTCCCCGTCACCTATGCGGACGGGATGCTCACCCTGCCCTTCCAAGACACATCCGATGAAACGATAGAGGATATGGGCACGGGCGAGGTCGCCATGCTCAATGTGGCGTCTGTGGAAAGCTCCGAGCAGACGGTCAGCGTCACCTTCTCCTGTGATTATGTCCAGTGGGATGCGTTTTTCACCGGTTATCTGAGCCTGATGGACTGCCGGTTGATGCTGTCACCCGAAATGAACGTGCCTGTACCGCTCCGGGAGGATGCGGACGGTGTAACCCTCCTCTTCCCTACCTACGCATACGACGAGAACGGCGAATGGACAGCGTTCCAGCAGCCTGTCGTCCTGGTGCGGGAGTATGAAAACTATTATTTCGGCGTAAAGTCCCCCTGGGCGAACGAGGAAGACGATTGGACCTATCCTGTGGCCTATCTCTTCAAGCTGCTCAACGTCCCGCAGGCGGATCCCCCTGCTGCACCCACCAGCCTGCAGGCCGAGCCCGACGACGAGCTGTCCGTTCATCTGATCTGGGAGGCCTCCGAAGGGGCGATGATCTACAACATCTATCGGGATGGCGAGCAGTATGCAACGTCGTCCCGGCCGGAGTACAATGACTGGGGGTGCGAGCGGGATGTGACCTATACCTATCAGGTCTCCGCCCGCAACCGGGGCGGCGAATCGCCGCTGAGCGATCCCGTACAGGCCACCGCCCGTCTGGGTCTGCCCTCCGCCCCCCAGAATCTGACCGCCCAGCCCGGTCTGCGGGGCACGAGAGTCATCACCCTTACGTGGGAGTATCCCCAGCGATGGAGCCAGATGAACGGTTATAAGGTGTATCGGGACGGGGAGCTTTTGGCCACTCAGATCACCTCCGAGCGAACCTATCAGGACGAGGTGCCCGACTTTTCCACGAGCTATCACTACTCCGTCTGCTGCTACAACGAGGTGGGCGAGGGCGAGGCCGCCGAGCTGGACGTCGTCTCTCCGCCTCTTTTGCCCGACGCGTGGGACGTTCAGATCCGTCTGACCCTGCCCATGGCCGGGCAGGCAAGATACGGTCTGAGCAAGGGCGTGATTCAGCTCATCGGCGAGCGCTCCTATTCCATGCCCATCTCCCAGAATGGAGATGTGGGCGTATACGATTTTGAAAATGTTCTGGAGGACACCTATACCGTCCGGGTGGTGCTGGGCAGCAACAAGCTGGTCACCCGCACCAACGCCCTCACTGTGGTCAAGGACGGAGAGAACGCGCTGGACATCACCGCCGGCGGGCTGGTGCGGTTCCGTCAGCCGGCAGGCGTGCAGGTCTATCTCCCCGACGAGGGCACCGGCTGGAGCACCGACGACGAGGGCTATCTCACCGACAGCCACGGCGACAGCGCCTTTTATCGCACCGCTCTGCTGCCGCTCAAGGCGGTGACCCCCTATTATTACGACGAAGAAGCCGACGCCTACTATCAGCCCGAACAGTCCGTCACAGCCGACCCCGCCGATGCGGTGGACGGCGTGGTGGAGCTGCCGCAGGGCACGGAAGCCCATCCTCTGGCGGTGACGGTGGCCTATTCCGCCGGAGGCGTCAGCCTGAAGGGCATGACCGTCACGGCGCGCATCCTGCAAAACGACCGCTTTGTGGCTTCCAGCAGTCTTCGTCTGGACGCCTCCGGACGGGCGACGCTGCTGCTGCCCGAGGGCAGCGGCTATGCGGTGGGTCTGTCCAGCAGCGCGGCCACCCTGGGCGATACCGACGTTTCCGCAAAGACGGTGGATCCCGTCCCTGTCAGCGGCGGCGATACCCTGTACGTCACGCTGAACGCCAAGGGCTGGCGCACGCTGACGCTGGACTTTTCCGACACCCTTTCCGGTCTGTCCGGACTCTCTCTGGCGGGTGTGCAGTATAAGGTCACAGACTCCGGCTACAACACCAATATCACCGGCGAGCTGGATGCCTCCGGCCGCGCCTCCGTGCGGGTCTATGCCTCCTCCGACGAGGTGTTCACCGTCTGCACCTATGCCTGCTATCTGTCCGACGAAGTGCGTCTGGGCACCTTCTGGCAGCAGTTTTCCGGCAGCGCCCTGTCGGGCAGCATCCCCGTGACGGTCTATGAGCGCAAGAGCTATTCTCCCATCTTTTACAATCCCGACGGCATTTCCCTCGACGGTGTTATCGTCACCATCAAGGATCATGTGTCCCGGTGGGACGTCACGCTGGAGGACAAGGATGGCGACGGATGGGCGGATCCGGTTTCCTTCACCGCCGTCAATCCCCGTTATACGGTGGAAAAACAGCGTATCGGCAGCAACTGCCGGACGAACGATTCCTGCGGCGATCTGACTCCGGGCACATCCCAGCAGTCGATCCCCGTTTCCAAGAGTGTCCATCTCCGACTCCCCGAGGCGGGAGACGGCTGGTCGTATGCCGTCCTTCTTTGGAGAGCATCCACCTACTACGACGGGGTGCAAGCGCAGTATTTCTCGACGGATACATCGGACTTTACCATCTGGATTCCCCGTCCCTCCGGCATCCCCTGGGAAAACGAGCGGGCCACGGTGGCCGTTCTGCCCTATCGGAGCAGCTTCAAGCTGCTGTCTTATGACCTGCGGGACTGGCAGGCCGCCGGAGCAGGCGCCATCCAAAGCGCCGTTCCCGCCCCCGACTATCCCGATCTGGACTTTACCGGCATTCTCACCGAGGGCGGCTTTTCCGTGGTGGATGCGGGAGGAACCGACGTATCCGACATTACATATATCGGCTATTACGCGGCGGGAAAGCTGCTGGGAGATCAGGATTGTTCCTCTGCGGCAGATGCGGGTTGGACGCCTACGATCTCCGGGCTTTCCAGCGTGATCCTTCCCCAATGGGTGATCCGCCGGCTGGACGGAGCGCGGTACTATGTTGACCGGGATACCCTTCGTGCCCCCGTTCAGCCGGGCACGGTGACCCTGCCCTATCAGATGCGGTATCGGGTGGAGTTTTTGAACGAAGCGGACGCGCCCGTTTTGCCCGCCAAGCTGAATCTCGCAGTTTTTGATACCCATAGGGTGCGCATGGACATCGACTGGGACGGCCGCTGGATCACCCTCAAGGATCCCTCTCTCACCACCGACACCCAGCTCAAGATCATGGCGGCCAACGGATATATCTCCGAGGGTATGACCGAATCGGACAGCCTGTATACCTTCCTGGACACCCATCCCGACGCGGCACAGCAGACCGTGAATCTCTATGGCAGCAACGGAAAGATCACCTTCCGCCTGCCCCGGATGGTCTATCGCGTCAACGCCCGCATCACTTCCGTCACCCTGGAGTCCGACGGGCGCTGGCTCGTCCGGGGACAGCTCCCCGTACTGTCCGGCGTCACCGTCCGGCTTGCTGTGCCCGAGGGCGCCGCCGATCTGCGGCTGAATTCCCAAACCTATCGGGACAACGGCAGCGGCATGATCGAAATCGATCTTGACAGTGTCTCCGCCCAGCACTTCTCCTTTACGCTGGACAGTGTAACGCTGGAAAGCGGTGCGGAGATCGGGCTGTACCTCGTCAATGACGGCGAAGCCCAGCTCCACCGCATGATTCCCATCCCCTATCAGGTGTTCAGCGGCAGCATGCGGCGGGAATACAGCTCCAACGAGCTCCTCTTTGACGAGATCGGCACCGCCTCCTTTGACGACGAGACCCCGGCCTACTCCATCCATCTGGCCGACATCAACACGGTGGGCGGACAGTATTGGGATCTGGACTCCCCTATCGTGATGGGCGGAGTCGGCAAGACCGAATACGATATGGACAGCTATCGCGCCGAGCAAAAGGGTCATCACGAGGGCGCATGGTTCTATTATGAAACGGTACTCGAGGACTTTGACATCGCCTTGTTTGTCAACGGCGTGCCGGTGGAATATTCCGACGACCTGACCACCCTCATCCTCCGCCTTCAGTGGCTGAACGCGCGGCGGGGCGCCTCCTCTGTCGGCAGCGGCGGTGGCGGCGCAAGCAGCAGCGGGAGCATCGGCTTTGCCGATGTGGGCAGCGTGGTTCCCGGCTTTTCCGCCACGGCGGAAAGCGCTCCCGCCGCCTCGCTGGGCGCGTGGGACGAGGAAAACGGAATCTATTGGATGAGCGCCGCCGGCCTGACCAAGGACGGCCTGTTCAGTCCCCAGATGGACTGCGGCTTCCTCTATGTCCCCCTGAGCGAGCCGGAGAGTTATCCCGGAGCAAACCGTGTCGAGGTGCGCTTCCGCTATCGGGACGGTGCCGGCGAGACCCAGGAGCTCACCCAGACCGAAGCCGTCTTTGTCTATCAGAATGCCCCCATCCTGCTGGATTATGCCGTCAGCATGACGGATTTTGAGGAGCTTCCCAATTCTTCTTCCTCTGTTTCCGCCATGGAGTTCTTTGAAAACATCCGTTCCAAAGAAGATCGGGAGCGCTATGAGGCCTCGATGCATCAGGGCTCCGATCTGATGGCAAACTCTTCTCCCGTCTATTCGGTAAAGGCGCGGTTCGATCTGCCCGACGAGGTGACCGACGTGATGCTGGTGGCCGATCTGCCCGACACCTGTGAGACCCGCTATATCACTCTGCATCGGGAGGACGACGGAAACTACAATTATGTGGGCACAGGCGTTTTGGGCGACGCTGTGGACACGCCGACCCATTTCGGACTTGTGTACAGCCTTGTGGCCGCCCAGCCCTATGAGGATCTGCCCGCGCTGGAGATCTCCGACTGGAACGCGTACCGCGCCTCCTACGAGCCCGCCTCGTCCCAGCTTCCCGAGGGCTGGCGCGTGGAAGAGCTGGCGCCCGAAAACGGCTGGACGCTTCCCCAGACCTATGCCGCGTGGGACGCCTATCTGGCCGACGCCGACGACGGAATGCTGGATGACCTCGCCCCCTATACCGACGAAAACGGTCGGCTCTATTGGCCCGCGGCGGGGATCTATGACGATACCGACAGACTGATGTTCGTCAACAACCAATACCTCAACTTCGGCGAACGGATCGAGCCCGAAAGCTCCTATACCCTGGCGCTGACCGACAAGGGCGCGCTGGTGAGCCGGTGCACCGTGGGCTATACGCAGGACGACGGCAGCGGCGTGGTTACCCAGGTGTACGAGGCCGATGATCCCCAGATCCTCCTGCCCGACCGGACGGGAATGGGGACGGAGCTTTCCCCCACTGCCCGCCGCAGCCGCACCGTGCTGGCCTCGCTCGCACCTCAGGCTGTGCGCATTCCCCTCAACGTGGACAAGGTCGTTCAGGCAGTGTCCACCACCAACGATATCGTGGGCGAGCTGAACAATTACAGGACCCTTGTGAATACAGCGGTATATGCCTATGATGGCATCCCGGATTGGGCGCAGTATCTGCCCGAGGACGCGCTGGCGGAGTATCTTGCCTTCCGCGCCAAAAACGATATCGGTACCATTGCGGAGACGGCATTTGTTGCTGCCGACTGGACGGGCATCAGCACCATCCCGTTCCTGATCTTTGACAAGATTGTAGGCAACAAGATCGACCAGATCGAGGAAACCTACAGAAAGATTGCCGAGCGCAACAAGGAGCACATCCAAAGACTGCTACGGCTGGCGCAATATACCGGCGACCCCAGCTATATCAGCGAGATCTCCTGCTCCATCCGGCTGATCGACCCCTCCGGCTATGTGTATGAGGGCACCGAGGACAACCGGGTGGAGGGCGTCACCGCCACGATATATCGGTATACCGGCAAAACCAGCAGTCTGGACTTTGGCCCCGACGGAACGCTGTGGTACGGCTCGGTGAACAATTCCCTGTGGGTGCCGTGGAACTCGGAGGACTATGGCGAAGGTCCCAACCCCAAGCTCACCGACGGAGAGGGACGCTATGGCTGGAACGTGCTCCCCGGCGTGTGGAAGGTCGTCTTTGAAAAAGAGGGCTATCATCAGGCATCCAGCCGGATCCTCGGCGTGCCGCCCGAGCATCTGGACGTGAACATCTGCATGTCGGCGCTCAACGGCGCGCAGCTGGTGGAGTTTGCCCCCGATACCCAAGGCATCACCCTTGTCTTTGACAAGCCGGTGGTGGCGGAGGATGTGGAGCGTCTGGTGCACGTCACGCTGGACGGCGAGACCCTGTCCGAGCGCTTTGCCCCGGTGGACGGACAGATGATCCAGATCTCCTCCAAGCAGGGCGGCAACCAGGAATACGTCCTCAACTATACCGACGTTGCCCGCACCTTCCGTCTGGAGCGCGAGCTCCCCTTGGGAGAGACCGTCCGCCTGCTGCCCGCCGAATCGGTGCGCAGCTATAACCGTCTGGTGGCCGATATTCCCGGCGCGGACGCACAGGTGGAGGAATATGCCGATCCCATCACGGCGCTCTCCTATGAGGGCTCCACAGACGATCTGGAGGCCGGGGACAGCCGCAACCTGCGCACCGGTCTGAGCATCACCGGCACCGAGGGCACGCTGGAATGGAGCTGCCTGACTCCCGAGCTGGCCACCGTATCCGCCTCCGGCCGGATCACCGCCCTCGAGAGCGACGAGGGCGGCTGGGCGATCATCCGGGTGCGCGTAAAGGAAAGCGACGTTTCCACACTCATCCTCCTCTATGTGGCGCCGGTGGACGCGGCCGTCAAGCCTGTGCCTGTGGCGGGCGGCGCAGCATCCATCCTCTCCGCCGATGCACAAAACGCGGACGGTCAGATCCGGGTCACCGCCACCTTCCGCAACAAGACCTCCGAAACGCTCACCGGCAAGACGGTCGCCGCCCTTTATCAGAACGGCCGACTCCTCTATCCGGTGTGCATGCAAAGCATCACGGTGGCCGCCGAGGACAGTGTGGAGCAGACGCTGACCCTCCGGCCCGACCTTCTCCCCGACAGCATGGACGGCGTCACCGTCCGCATCTTCTTCCTCGCCCCGGGCAGCATGACCCCGCTGGCCGAGGCCGTCACCGTAAGCGTAACGGAATAACAGAATCGCAAAAGAAAAGCGCTCCCCGCCCTGCGGGGAGCGCTTTTTATGTCATTTTATGGTCATTCCAGAAAGCCTTCGATCTGTGAGATCACGGCCTCCGGGTTTTCAAAAAAAGCGAAATGCCCGGCTCTTGGGATGACCGCGAACTGTCCCTCCGGCAAGGCCTCGGCCACCCTTCTGCCCTCGTCGGGCGGGTTGAGCCCGTCATATTCTCCCGTCAGCACCAGCACGGGAACGGTCACCCGGTGGGCGTCGCCCAACAGCTCCATATGGTGCAGCGAGGCCGTGATCGCCGCCCGCTGCTCCCGGGTCAGGGCGACGGGGCCGGCGATCTCCCGCAAAAACCCGTCGATCTCCTGCGGGGTGACCCGAGGGGCATAGGTGTGCCGCCGGAGATATCGAGCGGTCTCCTCCCGATCCATCCCCAACGCCGCCGCTTCCTGCTGCAGCCGCTGGACGGAGGAGGTGGCGCCGCCGCCTTTGGTGCCGATGAGGATCAGCCCGGAAAACAGTCCGGGATATTTCTCCGCCGCCCGAAGGGCGATATACGACCCCATGGAAAAGCCGACGGCCACAGGCTGACGGAGCTCCAGCGCCTCTGTCAGTCCCCGCAGGTCGTCCGCATGGTCCTCCAGGGTGAAGGCAGGCGGCTTGTCGCTTTCCCCGTGTCCGCGCACGTCATAGCTGACCGTGTGAAACCGCCGGCAAAGCCGGACAAACAGCCTGTCCATGCTCTCCTTGGACAGACCCTTTCCGTGGACGAGGATCACGTCCCGTCCTGTGCCGCTCTCCTTGACGGAGAGGGAAATGCCGTTGACCGTGACGGTGCGGCGTGTCTCATTCATCTGAAGACCTCCCGATCGGTTTGCCGCTCTGCCCCGCAGGCGATGTCCACTGCTTTTTCCCCGGTGTTTTTTCCTTTGGCGTTCACAAAACCGCCCTCCCCTGCGTTATTTCAGGCTGTCGATCCAGCTTTGCAGCTCGGTCTCGCTGACCCCTGCGCCAAAGCGCTTGCCGTCCAGCCACGTCCCGCTTCCGGCGTTTTCTGCCAGATTCTTTCCGCTCCGGCCAATACCGCTGGAGCCGGAGGTGCAGAAGGGGATGACGGTGATGCCGTCAAAGTCATAGCTCTCCACAAAGGTATCCATGATGCGGGGCTCCTCGCCCCACCAGATGGGATAGCCGATATAGACGGTGGTATAGCCCTCCAGAGAGATCGGGTCGCTGCCGATCTCCGGGCGAAGGGCCTTGTCGTTTTGCTCCAGGGTGGTGCGGCTTTTGCTGTCGTGCCAGCTGAGGTCGGCGGAGGTGTACTCCTGTGCCGCCCGGATCTCGTAAAGATCGGCGTCCTCGAGGGCCGCGATCTTGTCGGCCACGCCCTTGGTGGTGCCGGTGACCGAAAAGACCACCACGAGCACCTCCTTGCCGGACGTCTCGGGCAGGGGAGCAGGTGTCTCAGGCGCGGGCTCCGCGGGCGGGGCAGACGTCTCGGGCGCAGTCTGGGGCGAGGGTTCCGCCGGAGGAGGGGTCTGTTCCGTCTGGGTGGGCGCGGGGGTCTGGGTCTGCTGGGGTTGGGCGGCGGGAGCGGGCTGGGTGCTGCCGCAGGCCGCAAGGCAGCACATTACGGTCGCTGCCAGCAAAATACACAGGGTTCCTTTCACGGTCATGCCTCCTCGTTCCATACCTCTTTGGCAAGGCGGAACACCGCCCAACCCTTCGGCCAGCCCACATACATGGCGGCGTGGGTGATGATGGCGGCGATCTCCTCCTTGGTGACGCCGTGAGCCTTGGCGTTCTGCAGATGATAGACCAGCGAGGAATCGGTGATTCCGGAGACCATCAGGGAAACCACCGTGACGATGCACTTGGTTTTGACGTCGATGGCCTGCTCGTTCCACACCTCGCCGAACAAAACGTCGTCAT
>CADBTM010000027.1 GCA_902797555.1 Oscillospiraceae bacterium | reverse complement strand
CTTCGCCTATCTGGTGGCTCTGTGCATCAACCAGATCGGCGGCGCCTTTACCGGCAATCTGAACGTCATCGGCCTGATCGTGGCGATCGCCCTCGTGGTCTGCACCATCTGGCTGCTGGTGCGTCCCTACAAGGAGGCCACCCGTCTGGAAAAGAAGGTCAACGTCAAATAAGCAATTCCGTTACAGCAAATCTGTTGGGAGGGATTTCACATGATTCTGTGGCTGCAAAACAATTTCGGCACGATCCTCGTCGCCGCAATCCTCATCGCGCTGGTCGTTGTGATCGTCCGCAAGCTTTTGCGGGATAAGCGCAGCGGAAAGCTCTCCTGCGGCGGTTCCTGCGGAGGCGGCTGCAAAGGATGCAGCGGCTGTGCCATGCAGGGACGCTGCCACTCCTGACACACACTCTCCGGCGGAGGATTTTCCTCCGCCGGAGGGATAAACGCAAGAAAGAAGGGAAAACTGATGGTAACCACTGTGATCCAGATCGACGGCATGGCTTGCTCCATGTGCGAGGCGCACGTGCAGGATACCATCCGGCAGCACTTTGATGTGAAGAAGGTCAAGGCCTCTCACAGTAAGGGCACAGCCGAGGTGCAGTCCGAGCAGCCGCTGGAAGAGAGCGCGCTTCGCGCAGCGCTCGATCCCACGGGGTACCGGGTTTTATCCGTCACTGTGGGGGAGACCGAAAAGAAAAAAGGCTTTTCTCTCTTCCATAAATAAGTCAGCGCCGCCGAAAAGCGGCGCAGCCTTTCACACATATGTTAGATACAACTAACTATTGGAAATGAGGTGCCCATGAGTATCATAATCGTCGGAGGAAACGAATGTATGACCCGCCAGTACAAGGATCTTTGCGATTCCTACCAATGCCGCGCTAAGGTGTTCTGCAAGATGAAGGACGGCATGAAAAGCCAGATCGGCCGGCCCGATCTGCTGGTGCTGTTCACGAACACCACCTCCCATAAGATGGTGCAGTGTGCGCTCAGCGCCACAAAGGGCGGGGATACCGTCATCGCCCGGTCCCATTCCAGCTCGCTGTCCGCCCTCAAAGGGATTTTGGAAAACCATGTGGGAGGGAAGACCTATGCCTGAAGAACTGCTCATCCGCCACTGTGCGCCCACCCTTGCGGGCATCAAGACCAGCAATCTGTTCGGCTGCCGCTATGATAGCAGGGAGCAGCTTTTGGACGACGTCCGCGACCTCAACAACCGCCTGCGGGCAAAGGGGCTGCGGGTGCTCCCGCTGCAGTACCGCAAGGGCTATGCCCTCATTTACCTCTATCGCCCCGACCGGCTGGAAAAGGATCTGGAGGACATCGACGCCTGCCGCCTTCTCGAGGATCGCGGCTACGATTGCGACAGTCCCTCCCGCTGTCTCGCCCATCTGATGGAGCGGCTGCGGCAGGCCGGACAGCAGAACTTTCCCCACGAGATCGGCCTGTTCCTTGGCTATCCGCCGGAGGACGTGGAGGGCTTTATCGCCCATCAGGCGCAGGACAGCAAATGCGTGGGCGTGTGGAAGGTCTACGGCGACGCGGACAGGGCAAAGGCGCAGTTTGACGCCTATCAGAAGTGCACCGACGAGTTTTTCCGCCTGTGGGACAAGGGCGCCTCGGTAGAGCAGCTCACCGTTCCCTCTTAAGGATCAGACAAAACAAGACCCGCTTCCCATTTCGGAAGCGGGTCTTTTGCGCGTTTTTCAGTTTTGATGGGTTTTTGCCAGCGCCAGCACGTTCTGAAGCAGTACCGCGCGGGTCATCGGTCCCACGCCGCCGGGGACAGGCGTGATGAAAGCGGCTTTTTCCGCCACAGCGGCAAAGTCCACGTCTCCGCAAAAGCCGCCCTCCGGCTTGGCGTTCATCGCCACGTCGATGACGGTGGCGCCCTCCTTGACCATGTCCGCGGTGATCAGACCGGCCTTGCCCACTGCCGACACCAGAATATCCGCCCGGCGGGTTTCCTCCGCCAGATCGGCCGTTTTGGAGTGACACATGGTCACCGTTCCGTCGGCGCGGAGCAGCAGCATGGACATGGGCTTTCCCACGATGTTGGACCGTCCCAGCACCACGCAGTGCTTGCCCTTTACGGGAATGTGATAGGCGTCCAAAAGCTCCATCACGCCATAGGGCGTGCACGGCCACACCACGGGATCGCCCGCCAGCGTGGCGCCCACGTTCTGCAGGTGAAAGCAGTCGGCGTCCTTGTCGGGAGAAATGGCGGCCAGAAGGGGCTTTTCGTCCAGATGACGGGGGAGGGGCAGCTGCACCAGAATGCCGTCCACGCTGTCGTCCCGGTTGAGGGTGTCGATCAGCTCCAGCAGCTGCTCCTGAGTGGTTTCCGCAGGGAGACGGTGCTCAAAGCTGCGGAACCCGCACTGGGCGCAGTCCTTTTCCTTGTTTTTGACATACAGCGCCGAGGCCGGGTCGTCGCCCACCAGAATCACCGCCAATCCGGGCTGACGGGGCAGAAGTGCAGCCTCCTGCGCCACCTGTGCGCGAATGGTTTTTGCCAAGGCCTTTCCGTCCAAAATGGTTGCCATAGGCTTTGCTCCTTTTCCAAATGGGATCAGCGGAAGTATTTCACCGCAGATTCAAACATCTTCATATCAAACTCGCCGGGCACGTTCTGATACAGTCCCGCGCCCACACGCTCGGAATGTCCCATCTTGCCGAACACGCGGCCGTCGGGGGAGGTGATACCCTCGATGGCGCACACCGACCCGTTGGGATTGAAATGCACGTCATCGGTGGGCTGACCGTTCAGATCCACATATTGGGTGGCGATCTGTCCGTTTTCCGCCAGCTTGGCCACCAGCTCGTCGGATGCAAGGAAGCGACCCTCGCCGTGGGAGATGGGAACGGTGTAAAGTTCACCAACTTGCGTGCCCGCCAGCCACGGGGATTTGTTGGAGGCGATCCGGGTGCGCACCAGACGGGACTGATGCCGTCCGATGATATTGTAGGTCAGGGTGGGGCAGGTCTCGTCGGTGTCGAGGATCTCGCCGTAGGGCACCAGACCCAGCTTGATGAGCGCCTGGAATCCGTTGCAGATGCCCGCGATCAGGCCGTCCCGGCGGCGGAGCAGCGCCATGGTCTCCTCCTTTACCGCGCCGTTGCGGAAGAAGGCGGTGATAAACTTGCCCGAGCCGTCG
>CADBTM010000026.1 GCA_902797555.1 Oscillospiraceae bacterium | reverse complement strand
AGGGTGTATCCTTCCCCTTCGTTTTCCTCGATCATGATCTTTCTGGCGCGGGACAGCTCCAGCACCGCCAGAAAGATCGCCACGATCTCCGAGCGGTTTTCTGCAGAAAGCACCAGCTTTTCAAACCGTATCTTTTCCGCATGGCGAAAGCGGTTCACCAAATCCCGGATCTTATCTTCCACGGGGACGGGCTCGCGTCCCACGATCCCCTGGAAAGAGTCTCTCGGCGGAGGCAGTTTGCGCTGTGCCCGCTGCAAGATGTCCTCAATTGCCTGCGCCAAAGCTTCACCCGTATAGCGATAGCGAATCTCTTTCTTATCTTTTTCCAACGGCTCCTGCCCCTTTACGAACAGATCCCGCCCGATCTCATTTCGGATGTTCAGCGCATTGCCGGCTTCCTTGATGAGCTGATACTCCAACAGGGCTTCTACCAGCTGCTTTCGGGGATCCTCTTCTTCCTCATCATAGACGGGCAAAAGCATCTTGGATTTGATGACCATCAGCTGGGCAGCCATGGTGATAAATTCGGAGGCCACCTCCAGATCAAACTCCTGCATCTGGCGGATATAGTCCAGATACTGCTCGAGAATCTCGGCGATGGGAATATCCTTGATATCGATTTTGTTTTTGCTCAGCAAGTGGAGCAAAAGATCCAGCGGACCGTCAAATGTCTGTAAATGAAAGGTAACTTCCTTCATCCGAGCCCTCCCAAGGCCGAAGCCAGCGAAAGCGCCATGCGGATGATGGCGTGGCCGATCGCCGTCCGCACAACAGCCAGCGGTTTGCTGATCAGACCGGTGGCAACCAAAACGAAAAAGCCGATGCCGAAATATCGTTCATACTTCAGCAGAAACACAGCTGCCTTTTTGGGCAGCACGGGCAACAAAAGCCGGGAGCCGTCCAGCGGGGGCACAGGGATTAGATTGAAGGCTCCAAGGCCGATATTCAGCATGGCAAAAGTGATCAGTGCGTTTTCTGCCGGTTCCGGCAGAGCGCCCGACCCGCGGAACAGCAGCATTCCGTACAAAAAAACCGTGAGAAACGCCAGAACAAAATTGCACAGCGGCCCCGCGGCAGCGGTGATGGCAAAGCCCAGCCTGCGGTTTTTCATATGAAACTGCCCCGGATTGATGGGTACCGGCTTTGCCCATCCAAACCCTGCCACAAGCATCATCAGTGTCCCCACCGGATCGAGATGCTTGAGCGGATTGAGGGAAAGCCTACCCGCATTTTTTGCGGTGGTGTCCCCCAAAAGATAGGCAGCCCAGCCGTGGGACAGCTCGTGCAAAAGCAAGGAGATCACCACGGCCGGGAAAAGGATCAGCACTTGGCGCAGGTCGTTGCGAAACAGCATGGTGTTGCGACTCAGATCAGGTCGTTGCGTACCAGATCTTCATAGGTCTCTCTGCGCACCACCTCACGGGCCTTTCCGTCAGAGATGAGCACGATGGGAGCACGAGGCACGCGATTGTAGTTGGAGGCCATAGAATAGTTGTACGCGCCTGTGGCGAACACACAGAGGATATCGCCGGCCTTGGCAGTCTGGAAAGTCAGATCCCGGGCGACAAGATCGCCGCTCTCGCAGCAGCGTCCGGCGATGGTCTGCAGTTTATCCCGGGGAGCATCGGCGCGATTGGCCACCACGGCGTCGTATTTGGCCTGATACAGGGCAAAACGGGGGTTGTCGGGCAGACCGCCGTCCACGGAAACATAGCTTCTGGCGTCCTTGATATCCCGCACAGAGCCAACGGTATACAGGGTGCAGCCTGCGGCGCCCACCATAGAGCGGCCGGGCTCGATGACGATCTCGGGGATTTCCCGTCCCAGCCGGGCAGATTCTTCCCGCATGACCTTTCCCATGGCGTCCAGCTTTTCACCGAAGGTGCCGGGCTCGTCCTCGGGCATATAACGGATGCCGAAGCCGCCTCCGATGATCATCTCATCCATGGTGATGTTGAGCTCCTGCTCCATCTTGCAGAAAAAGTCAAACATGATCTTTGCGGCGCGGGCAAAACCGTCCACGCTGAAGACCTGAGAACCGATGTGGCAGTGAATGCCGGCAAAGTCCAGATGCTCGTGCTGGAGGATATACTTCGCAAGGCGCATGGCTTCTCCGTCCTCGATGCCGAATCCGAACTTGCTGTCGTTTTGACCTGTGGAGATAAACTCGTGAGTGTCGGCATGCACGCCGGGCTTGACGCGGAACAGGACACGCTGATGCACACCCTTGGAGGCGCAGATGGTCTCCAGCAGGTCCACTTCTTCAAACGCATCGATGATGACAGAACCGATGCCGCAGTCCACCGCCATTACCAGCTCTTTATAGGTTTTGTTGTTGCCGTGAAAATGCAGATGCTTGGGATTGAAGCCCGCCTGCAGGGCGGTATACAGCTCACCGCCGGAAACCACGTCGGCGTGGACGCCCTCAGAAGCAAGAATGGGATACATAAACTTTGCACAAAGGGCTTTGCTGGCATAGGCAACCTTGTACCGCTCGCCGAAATTGCGTTTCATCGCCTCGGTAAAGGCGCGGCAATTCTCACGGATCTGGCTCTCGCTCATCACATAAGCGGGGGTGCCGAAATCCTGCGCTACGGTGACGAGATCGACACCATCCATGCAGATGTGTCCGTTCTCTCCGATGGTAAAGTGATCGCTGTAGTAGTGTTTCATAGCGTTTTCTCCTCTATCGCATATTGAATATTGCTTTTCAGTTCTTCATTGCCTGTCCCCTTTTCGGCGGAAAAGGGAATCAGAACGTCGTTTTCTCCAAGAGACAGCGTTTCCCGGATACAGGCCAGATTGGGCTCGATCTCGCTCTTTTTCAGCTTGTCCAGCTTGTTTGCCACCACGGTGAGGGGCTTGCCGTAATGCCGCACCCATTCCACCATGGTCACGTCGTCGGCGGTGGGCTTGTGCCGGGCGTCGACGATGAGATAGATCCGTGTGATATTCTCCCGATCCTCGGCAAAGTATTCCTCGATCAATCTGGAGTAGCGCTCCCGCTCCTGCTGGGATGCTTTGGAATAGCCGTAGCCGGGAAGATCCACCAGCCAGCCCCGGTCGTCCACCTTGAACAGGTTGACAAAGACGGTTTTTCCCGGAACGGAGCTGACTCGAGCAAAGCCGCGCTTCCCCACCACACGGTTGATGGTGGACGACTTCCCCACATTGGAGCGGCCTGCAAAGACCACCCGGGGCAAAGCGTCCCGGGGAAAGTCACTTTTTTTTGCGGCGCTTTTGACAAAAACAGTGTTTTTGAAGTTCATTTGTCCCTCACTGACGGATCCGGCTGGCAGAAGGCTTTGCCGCATCGGGCGGGATGATAATGGGAGCGCGCTTCTCTGTTTCCTGTGCAATCGCGGGGGTGTGGAGGTCAAAGACCGTTTCCAGCACCTGGTCCATATGCTTAACCAGTACAAAGGAGACATTTTCCTTTACCACGGCATCGACCTCCTCCAGATCCTTGCGGTTTTCCTCAGGGATGATGATGGTGGTGACGTGATTCCGATAGGCTGCCATGGCCTTTTCCCGCAAGCCGCCGATGGGGAGCACACGGCCGCGAAGGGTGATCTCACCCGTCATGGCAAAGGTTTTGGACACTTCCCTGCCGGTCAGCGCAGAAAAGACGGCGGTCGCGGTGGTGATGCCTGCCGAGGGACCGTCCTTGGGAACGGCGCCCTCCGGGAAGTGAATGTGGATATCCTTCTTGCTGTAAAAATCGGTGGGCAGACCCAACTCCTGCGCACGGGAGCGCAGATAGGTGATGGCAGCCTGAGCGCTTTCCTTCATCACGTTGCCCAGATTGCCGGTGAGCTCCAGCTTTCCGCTGCCGTCCACCGCACTTGCCTCGACTTCAAGCATGGTACCGCCGACGGCCGTCCATGCCAGACCGTTGACCACGCCGCACTCGGGCGCGTCAAGAGGCTGATCGGGCTGATACACCGGGACGCCCAGATACTGTGCCAGGTTTTTCACCGTGAAGTGAACGGATTTCTTTCCCGTTTCGCTCATCTGCTTTGCGGTTTTGCGGCAAAGCTTGGCGATCTCACGTTCCATGGTACGCACGCCGGCCTCGCGGGTATAGCAGGAGATCAGCATATCCAGCGCAGCGTCGTCCAGACGGAAGTTCTGCGGACGGAGACCATGCTTCTTCAGCTGCTTTGGGATAAGATGCCGCCGAGCGATCTGAACCTTTTCCACATCGGTATAGCCGGGCAGATCGATGATCTCCATGCGATCCAGAAGAGGCTCCGGAATGGCGTTTTTATCGTTGGCAGTGGTGATAAACAAAACGTCGCTCAGATCGAAGGGCAGCTCCACAAAGTGGTCGCGGAAGGCCACGTTTTGCTCGGTGTCAAACACCTCCAGCAGTGCGGATGCGGGGTCGCCCTTATAGTCGCTGCCCAGCTTGTCGATCTCGTCGATGAGAATCAGGCAGTTTCGGCTGCCGGCCTGACGAAGGGCGGTGATGATCCGTCCGGGCATGGCGCCGATATAGGTCTTGCGATGACCGCGGATCTCGGCCTCATCTCTTACGCCGCCCAGACTGATGCGGGCATAATCCCGCCCCATGCAGCGGGCGATGGATTTTGCCACCGAGGTTTTGCCCACGCCCGGAGGGCCGGCCAGACAAAGAATCTGACCCTTGACACCGCCGGTGAGCGTTTTGACGGCAAAGAATTCCAAAATGCGCTCCTTGACCTTTTCAAGGCCGTAATGATCGGCCTCCAGGATCTCACGGGCTTTTTTGATGTCGCCGTTTTCCTTGCGGGTCTCTGTCCAAGGAAGCTCAAGGCACACGTCCAGATATGTACGGGAAACGCTGCTTTCCGGCGAGGACGACTGCATCTTCCCCATCCGGCGCACCTCCAGAAGAAGTTTTTCCCGCACCTCGTCGGGCAGGTTTTTGCTCTCGATCTTTTTCATGTACTCCTGCACTTCGGCCTGAGGGTCATCTCCCTCGCCGAGCTCGTCACTGAGCACCTTGATCTGTTCCCGCAGATAATAGTCCCGCTGGCCCTTGTCCATCTGCTCCTTGACCTTCTCCTGAATGTCCTGTTCCAGACGGAGGATCTGGTTTTCCTCTGCAAGCATACGCAAAAGCAGCAGCATCCGTTTTCTGGGGTCCAGCGTTTCCAGCAGGCTCTGCTTGTCCTCAAACTTGAGCTGCACGTTTTGCGCGATATAGTCGGAAAGGTAGGCAATGCTTCTTGCACCCATGACGTGCATAATGACGTCGCTGGCCATCTGGGGTACGAGCGTGACGTACTCCATGAAGAGCTCCTGCGCATTGCGCATCATAGCCTGATCCTTTTTGGTGGAGCGGGAAACCTCCTCGTCTGGCAAAATACCGATGGTTGCCACGAGAAAGGGATCATCCGAAGTGATCTCGCTGAGGAAAGCGCGATGACGTCCTTCCACCAGAACGCGGATGCTGTCTCCGGGGATCTTGAGAATCTGACGCACCTTGCAGTAGGTGCCGAGAGGATATAGGTCGTTCGCAGTGGGTTCATCCACCGAGACGTCCCGCTGCGTGACCAAAAAGATACGCTGGCCGTTGGCCATGGCGTATTCCATCGCTTCAATGGATTTTTGTCTGCCTACGTCAAAATGGAACAAAGTTCCGGGGAACACGGTGATCCCGCGCAAAGCCAGCGTGGGCACCTGCTCGATAACCTTGTTGACGGATGGGAATTGCTTCATGTTGTTCCTCCTGACGAAAATGTGTTTACACAAATCGGATTATATAATATTATCATAAATTTCTTATTATTTCAATAGGCAACCCTGATGTGTGAGCGATATTTACGTTGGGTTTACAGGCGGCAGCTCCGATCGGTGCGAACCCTTTTCCCCTGCGTGGAATAGATTGGTATCGAAGGTACTCTTCAAATCCAATCAGGAGGTTGTTACTATGCCTGAAAAGGTTACCGCAGGGCCGCTGCGGGGCAATCCGCCGCCCCGGGAGGCTGTTTGCATCCATACTCGAAAGGTTTACGACTCGTGCCGGGACAGAGACTGTATGCAGGATGTCCGGGTTTATCTCACCGCATCCTCTCAGGCGGTGCTGGAAAACGCAATGAGCGTCAAGGCACAATCCGCCGAGCTTCTTTGGTCGTATGTGGACGTGGAGCCCATCGGCTATAATCGGGGCTTTTACACCGTGGACGTGCGCAGCTTTTACCGCGTGGAGTGTGATGCGTTCACCGGCGTGGGACGCCCCAGAAGGATCGCCGGTCTGGCCAGCTGCGACAAGCGCACCGTTCTCTTCGGCAGTGAGGGCAGCGCCCGGATCTTCAGCTCAGATTACGTAGAGGACGGCGAAGACCTGCAATACGCCGAGCGCACCAATCTGCCCGTAGCAGAGGTGGAGATGGTCGATCCCGTTTGCCTGTCCGCACGGATGGTCGATCCCTGCTGTGAGGTCGAGCTCAACGCCATGGTGGCCGACATTCCCGCCCATATCTGTTCCTGCTTTGAGGAAGATCTGGTGATCGGCTCGGATGTGCGCCAGCTGCTGGTGTCGCTGGGTCAGTTCAGCATCATCCGACTGGAGCGGGATGTGCAGCTGCTCATTCCCGCCTATGATTTTTGTATGCCGCAAAACGAATGCCCGGGAAATCCGGACGATCCCTGCGCGCTGTTCCAGAACTTCCGCTTCCCCACCGACGCATTTTTCCCGCCTCGCGCCAGCGAGCTCAATCCCACCGGCTGTGCTGCTGCCGACCAGACAAACGTCGGAGGATGCTCCTGTGGGAGCCTCTCCCGACGCAGATAACAAAATCCCCCGGCAATGCCGGGGGAATGCTTTTTTCACTTACCAACGTCCGCTGTCCTCCAGCTCCTGCCGGAGGTTGCACAGCAGACGGCGCTGCTCCATCCGAGCGTAATACGCCTCTTCCAGCGTGACTTGCACGAAGCAAACGGGATCACCGGGCTTTTTCTGGGCCATTCGTCCCAGATCGGCGGAAATCACAGCGCCCAGCTTGACATAACCGCCTGTGGTCTGTCTGTCCGCCATCATCACGATGGGCTGTCCGTTGGGCACCTGAATGCAGCCCATGGCAACACCGTCGGAAACAATATTCGGATTCATGCCGGGGCGCAGTGCAATGGGTTCCCCCTCTAGTCGACAGCCCATGCGGT
>CADBTM010000025.1 GCA_902797555.1 Oscillospiraceae bacterium | reverse complement strand
GCCGCAGCGGCGAGGCGAAAAAGTAATAGGCCAGAAACAGCAGACTGGTGAAGGCCCAGCTGATCTGATAGCAGCAGACGGTGTACAAAAACTGGTGGGGCAGCACCGGGGTGATCCACAGCACCCACACCATGCGCAGGCCGCACACGCCAAAGCCGGTGAGCAGCATGGGGATGATGCTGTCGCCTACCGCCCGCAGCACGCTGGAAAAGACCTGAATGCACACCCATGTGAGGAAAAACAGGCACTGGAACCGGGCGATGTGCACCGCACCCTCCACAACGACGGGATCGCTGGTAAAGAAGGTGGACAGCATGGGCGCGGTGACATAGATGGCGGTCATGAGCACGATGCCCAGCGCCGTGCAGATCAGCAGACTCTGCTTGATACCGTCCCGCACCCGCTGCAGCTTCATGGCGCCGTAATTCTGGCCGGTAAAGGTGGTGACGGCCACGCCGAAGGAATCCATCACCATCCAGAAGAGGGCGTCGATCTTGGTAAAGACCGTCCACGAGGCAATGGTGTCGGTGCCGAAGGCGTTGACGCCCCGCTGAATGGTCATGTTGGAAAGGGTATACAAAATGCTCTGGATGCCGGTGGGCAGACCGATGCGCAGGATCTTGCGCAGGAGCTCGGGCTCGATCTTCAGCTTTTTCACGTCGATGCGCAGGGCGTCCGATTTGTGGTGCACCATCCACATCACCAGACCGGCGGAAAGGAACTGGCTGAGAATGGTGGCCAGAGCCGCGCCCGAGGCGCCCATCCGGATGACCGCCACAAAAAGCAGGTCGAGCAGCACGTTTGCCCCGGTGCAGCAGGCCAGCACCACCAGCGGGCGGCGGCTGTCGCCCACGGCGCGGAGGATGCTGCTGCCCAGATTGTAAAACAGGGTGCCCAGCGTGCCCGCAAAGCAGATGCGCAGATAGGGGGCCGCCGCGGCCACCACGTCCTCGGGGGTCTGCAAAATGCGCAGCAGCACGGGCGCCACAAAAATGCCCAGCACGGTGAGCACGGCGCCGCCCCACAGGGAGATGGCGATGGCGGTGTGGACGGTGCGGTTGACCTCGTCCTCCCGCTTGCCGCCGAAATACTGGGACACCAGCACGGTGGCGCCCGAGGTAAAGCCGATGAAGAATCCGATCACCAGATTGAGGATCAGGCTGGTGGTGCCGCCCACGGCGGAAAGGGCGGCCTTGCCCACAAATTTGCCTACGATGATGGCGTCCGCCGTATTGTAGAGCTGCTGCAAAAATGCGCCGCCCATGATGGGCAGGAAAAACCCCATCAGGTTTTTCCAGATCGGCCCTTCGGTCATGTCGTTAACATTCTGTTTACGCTTTTCTTCCATATTTGCCTCTCAAAAAAGGGTATTGACACAAGATATATGGGTTCTCTCCCAACAAGAGCCCCGCTAATTGTGGAAAAAACGGTGGAAAATGTGGAAAACTCCCCGTAATCACCGAAAAATTCTTTTTCCTGCCGCCGCGGCGATGGATCGGGAGGATGCGGAAATTATCGTCCGAACACCCGCACGGTCACCCGCAGACGGCCCTTTTTGGTTTCCCGGGCGACCCCTTCGTAGGAAAACCGCCCGATCCCGCGCACCGAGACGATCTCGCCCTCTCTGGGCTGGCGGGAGGGGGAGGTCTCCAGCCGTCCGTTGACAAAGACCAGCTCCTTTGGAAAAAGGCTCTGGCTCTCCGCCCGGGAAAGATCCCACACGGCGGCGATCAGTCCGTCCAGACGGGGAGAGGACACCACCACACAGCTCTCCTTTGGAGGCTCCAGCGCGGCGGAGGGCGCCTCGCCCTCCCGGCAGGAAACGGCCACCCGTCCGGCCTGGGTCAGATTTTCGCAAAAATAAGGGGCATTTTCCCGCTGACAGCACAGCCATGCCCGGCCGTCGCCCACGATGAGGTCGCCCACGGTCTCCCGCTTGACCCCCAGCGCCATCAGCGCGCCCAGATAGTCCCGATGGCTCAGCTTTGCCGCAAAGCGGGGGGCGGTGGGGGCGATCTCCAGCCAGCAGAGGGGATAGTCCGGGTCATAGCCCAGCTCCTCCCGGTCGCCGAAGCAGGCCATGCGCCGCTCGGCCCAGTCATAGCCGCCCCACAGGACAAAGGGGGCGTCCAGCCGGCGCTCCATCCGGCACAGCACGTCCTGCTCGGC
Source organism: Oscillospiraceae bacterium (assembly GCA_902797555.1). Classification (GTDB taxonomy): domain Bacteria; phylum Bacillota; class Clostridia; order Oscillospirales; family Butyricicoccaceae; genus UBA4644. Next base: position 1,263 of record CADBTM010000025.1, on the reverse strand, counting down.
CAGGGTGAGGAAGGGGGTGAACACATACCGTCCCCGCTCCCGCGCCCGGCGGGACAGCTCGCTCAGGCGGTTTTGCAGCAGTTTTTCGTCGTCGTCCACGGGATTGCTCCTGTTCTGTTCAAGGAATTTGACATCCACTTATATTATCCATATAATAAAGAAGTTGTCAATCATTTTTGTTATGTTTTTTATGAGGTTTCGCCTATGTCTCAAGAAATGACCCCTCCCCGGGAAAACCGGATGGGCACCGAAAACGTGCCCGCTCTGCTGTTCAAGATGGCCATTCCCATGATGCTCTCCATGATGGTGCAGGCGCTGTACAACGTGGTGGACAGCATCTTTGTCGCCCGGCTCAGCGAGGACGCCCTCACCGCCGTTTCGCTGGCCTTTCCCATGCAAAACCTGATGATCTCCTTTTCGGTGGGCATGGGCGTGGGCATCAATTCGCTGCTGTCCCGCTCGCTGGGCGAAAGAAATCAGAAGATGGTCAGCGAAACCGCCCGTCAGGGTCTGTTTCTCCAGCTGTGCTCCGCTCTGCTGTTCATGGGGATCGGACTGTTTCTCTCGCCGGTGTTCATGCACAGCCAGATCGGCGACGCCGCCATCGTGGCGGACGGCATCACCTATCTCCGCATCGTCATCGGCATCTGCCCCTTTGTCTTTTTGGCGGTCTTTTTTGAGCGCATGCTCCAGTCCACCGGGCGCACCCATCTCTCCATGATCGGCCAGATGGCGGGCGCGCTCACCAACATCGTCCTCGATCCCATTATGATCTTTGGCCTGCTGGGCTTTCCCGCCATGGGCGTGGCGGGCGCGGCGGCGGCCACCGTCATCGGTCAGGTGGTGAGCGCGTGCACCGCCTATCTGCTTCACCGCAGGCGCAATCTGGAGGTCACCTTTACCATGCGGGGCTTCCGCCCGCAAAAGCAGGTCATCGGCACCATCCTCAGCGTGGGCGTGCCCAGCATCGTCATGGGTTCCATCGGCTCGGTGATGACCTATTGCATGAACCGCATCCTCGGCGTGTTCACCAAAACCGCCATCGCCGTTTTCGGCGCCTATTTCAAGCTACAGAGCTTTATCTTTATGCCGGTGTTCGGCCTGAACAACGCCATGGTGCCTATCATCGCCTACAATTACGGCGCCCGCAACCCTGCCCGCATGAAGCAGGCCATCCGCACGGGCATTTTGTATGCCGTGTCCATCATGGTGGTGGGCTTTTTGCTGATGCAGATTTTGCCCGCCTTCTTCCTCGGCATGTTT